>JAKUPQ010000002.1:4594-92204 GCA_022450665.1 Alphaproteobacteria bacterium
GTGAAAATTCAGGATTTGATTGTATTTTGTTTGCATTTTGAACAACTGGATCGCGCTGGGGTGCCGGTGCTGGATTCGATTGCTGATGTGCGCGATGCTGCCGAAAACCCGCGTATGCGTGACATAATGACTGGGGTATACGAGGCTGTGAAGAATGGTTCGTTATTCTCTGAAGCCTTGGCGCAATATCCTAACGTGTTCGATGAAGTATTTGTAGGCCTGGTTTCTACAGGTGAGCGTACCGGTGATTTATCGGAGTCGTTCACGCATTTGGCTGATCACATGAAATGGACAAACGACATTCGTCGTAAAGTAAAAAAAGCAATTCGCTATCCTATTGGTTTGTTTGTGCTGTTAATGATTGTAATTTCAGTACTTATGATGTTCGTGGTGCCAAAGCTGATTGATTTTATTTTGTCACAGGGCTTCGAAATTCCTATTCACACCCGCGCACTTATTGCCACGTCTGACTTCTTCTCAAACTATTGGTATATAGTTCTAATTGTGCCGCCGGTATTATTTGTGATTTTGCGGGTGATGTACAGGGTATCCGAGGGATTTGCCTATAAAGTGGATGCGCTAATGCTGCGGCTTCCCGCCATTGGTCCTACCATCCGCAAAATTGATATGGCGCGATTCACACATTTTTTTGCAGTTATGTTTCGCAGTGGTGTAGACGTGTTGCAATCGTTGGATGCAGCAACCAAAGTTGTTGGAAACCGTGTGTTAAAGGAATCTATTGTTACCTTGCGACGCAGCGTGGCAGGAGGCAATTCGCTGACAGATAGTCTGCGTATTTCCAGCCAGTTTCCTATGCTTGTAGTGCGAATGTTTAAGGTGGGTGAAGACAGTGGTAACATGAATGACGCACTCGAAAATATTAATTTCTTTTATAACCGTGAAGTGAATGATTCTGTTGATAAAATGGTAGGTATGATTCAACCTACCTTGACCGTTGTAATGGGATTATTGATCTTTTGGGTTATCTCCGCGATCTTTGGACCGCTATACGAATCGTTCAGTAAAATGAATATCTGACAGGACTTCAGCCCTAATGGCCAAGAAAAAAGGAAAATTTATACTAAGCATCGGCGACGAAGGCGGTATCCTTACCTATGTGCAGGGTAAAGCTGTTATTCGCCGCTTGTTTGCACCTACACCAAATTATTCCGACACTAAAGCCATTTTAGAACTGTTGCAAAGCGATCCTAAGGCATCTATTTCAATGCTGATTGATGTGATGGATCAATCCTATGTGCAGCAATCGCTGCCACCGGTTAGCTCGCTAAGCATCAACAACCTTATTAAGCGTAAAATGGAACGGGACTTCGCCGCTGAAGATCTTAAAGGCGCGCTGCGCATTGGCCGCGAAAAGGAAGGCCGTAAAGACTGGAAGTATTTATTTGTTACCCTTAGTAAATCTCCCCAGCTAGAAGCGTGGCTGGACATGGTAATAGAGCTTCCTAATCGCTTCGAGGGCATCTATTTGCTGCCGGTTGAAGCGGAAAGCTTTATGCATCGTATTCGCGACGGCTTAAGTGGCGGAGGCAAAAAAAAGAAGAAGAAAAATAAAAAAGAAGCCGCCCCAGCCGAAGTGGTGTCTAAATGGCAGTTGCTGGTTGCACATAATAAGGTTGGTGGATTTCGTCAAGTGGTGCTCAAAAATGGCAAATTGATTTTTGCCCGTCTTGCGCAGCCCATTGGCGACAACCAACCCGAGGTCATTGCAGGAAATATCGAGCAAGAAATTTCTGTGACAACAGAATACCTCAAGAGGCTTGGTTACAGCGATGATCAGGGAATGGATGTGTATGTCATTACGTCCGAAGCGATTAAGGCCTCAATTGATAGCAATAACATCAATGCAACGTCGGCACATATTTTCTCGCCCCATGAGGCAGCACAAACTATTGGCCTCACAGATGCGACAGAAGCCAACGATCAGTTTGCAGATGTTTTGCTTGCTGCTGCATTTGCCACTGCAAAAAAACATGCATTAAAATTAGAAACACCCACTCAGGAAAAGCTCAACAAGCTATATAAAGGCTTGATGGCGGTAACGGCAGCAGCCGCGCTTGCCGTCATAGGTGGAGTAGGGGCGATAATATATTTTGGCATTATGGTGCCAGAGGCGAAAAAAGAAATTAGCAATAATGAACGGCAGCTTAAAACCGTACAACAAGAAATGGATAAAGTAAAAGAGCAAGAAAAAGGCCTGCCAGATAATTTGGAAAAAATTACTGATCTAGTTGGTATGCACCAATTATTGAATGATTTAGGCTTTAGCCCTGAAGATGCTATCAATCGCTTGAAATTTGTGAGTGCAAATAACGAACATGTGCTTATTCAATCTATAAAATGGGAGGTGCGCGACACGATATTAAACCGTGCGTCATCCAAAAACTCTCGTAATAATTCAAAAGACGAAACCGCCGAAACTATGAATATGGCAGTCACTTTAAACATGTTTGGCACCGAAGTCGGCAGCGAGAAGTTTAATGTAAAAATCGACGCCCTTAATGCCGAACTGCGTGAAGCTTTTGAGGGTTATACAGTAAACTTACGTACGCAGCGCCCGGGCAATGTGGATAAACGTACCGACTTCGATATAAAAGAAGTGGCACGTGATCCCATTATGGAAAAGCCATTTTTTACTTTGGCTTATGAGATATCTGGTGATGGTGTAGTTGCCGAAGATGATGCAGGGGAGGCCAATTAATGGTTAAACTGCAAACATTAAAAAAGCGTCTGGTAAAAGTTTCTATTATTGCGCTGATAATTGTTTCCGCTATGGGAGCTGCTGGCTATGGTGTCTATTCGTGGAGCAATAGCCTGCAAGAAGAAGCGAAATCCAGCAGCAGCAAACTAAGCCGCGCCCGTGGCGATGTTACATCACGCACCAAGAAAAATGTGGAAGCTCAGCAATATCTTGAGCTTTATGCAAAAATTACCGGAAATTCTGAACAGGAAAAAATTTCTGAACTTGACCGTGAAAAAGCAGAAATATGGCTAAAGCGTGCGGCATTGCAAAACAATATCTCCAACCTTAATGGATCATTTGAGCCTATTGCCCCGGTAGATACGGTTGATTTCAAAAAGAAAACTTTTGTGGGTATTACATCGAAAGTAACATTGCGTTTCGGCGCAATGACCGATTATCAAATTATTCAGTTTTTTGATGCTATTTTGAACGATTTCCCTGGATATGTGAAAGTCAATCGCTTTAGCCTGACAAAGAAAGAAGATATTACCGACCAAACCCTTGTGGAGGCCAGTCGCGGAAAATTTCCAGAATTGGTACTAGGTGATATCGAGTTCAATTGGATAGGTGTGCGTGAAGTAGAAGAAGAAACTAAAAACACAAACGGGGGAAGATAAATGCTATTTTACCCCTTACGAGTATCTTTTTATGTACTGGTAGCCACCACAGCCTTCGCAGCTGCATACGCTCAGGATGAGGTGGGCGTGCAAACACTGCCACCAGGCGTGCCGCAGCTAGAGCAGCTAGAGCCCGAACCTACACTCACCTTAGATGCAACTCTGTCTATCGAGGATGAACTCCTAGATAATGAAACTGATATCGATACCACTCCTGCGCAACCTACCCCGCAAAAAGCACCCAGTGCGGTTTCTATCAAAGATGGGCAAACTCTTGGCAGAGCAGCTTCTAGTACCGAAGAAGAAAAATATGGCTGGGAAGGCTCGTTAATGTTTGATGATGAGCGCATGAATAACTTGCTCAAAATTTATCGTGCGTATCAAAATAAAAAGCGTGTAGATGCACCGGTTACAGCGGATGTTAAGGAAGATGGGTTGCAACTGCCTGTGCTAATGCAAAATGCCAGCGGTGAAGAGCCAATACCTGAAGAGGTGCTGAAATTCTCGCTTAATTCCATTGTATATGACACTGTATCGAAATGGAGCGTGTGGATCAATGGGCAGAAATATAATCAGAAACAAGCCACAGAAGGTTTTTCTATTGATCGTAGTAATCTGAAAGTGGTGGATGCCAATCGTCAAAGCGTAACATTTTTGTGGGAGCCAATAGAGCAATCTTTCCCACAGGTGCGCCAGCGTTGGGAAGAAAAACAAACCTTATCAGCACTAGGAAAAAATACGCAGGAAGCACAAAATGAGCGGGTAGTATTCGATGATACAGCAAGAACAGTAGTGATTACTCTGCGTCCTAACCAAACATTTGTTTCACAATTTATGACAGTTATGGAAGGCGTAGACACTATTCGCCCTATGAAACAATCTGTATCAGAAGATAATATTCCAATTCCAGAAATGGAAGACGATCAAATAATCAACCCACCCCAATAACGTTGAGTAATGGTGAATTATGACAGCTCCTTTGACTATTAACGGCATTCATAAAGCATTTGGCAAAAACAACGTGCTAAATGACATTAGCTTTGAGCTGAGAGAAGGGGAAATTTTTGGCCTGATTGGGTTAAATGGTGCAGGGAAAACCACCTTAATTAAAATTATTTTGAACCTATTGAATGCCGATAAAGGTAGTGCCAGCATTTTTAATTTGGACAGCGCTTCGGTTGAGGCACGTCAGAAACTGTGTTATTTGCCAGAAAAATTTCAGCCATCACGTTACCTTAAAGGCCGCGAATTTCTATCGTTTGCGTTATCATACTACAACAAAAAACTCGACAGTGCGAAGGCAGACGATATGGCGCGTGCATTTGATTTGCGCCCTGAAATGCTCAATTCCCGTGTGGGTGCGTACTCAAAAGGCATGGGGCAAAAACTTGGTTTGCTCAGTGCATTTATGGCAGATGTGCCTTTTTTGATTTTGGATGAGCCAATGAGCGGACTTGACCCCAGCGCACGCATAAAGTTAAAACGCATGTTGTTAGATGCGCGCAAAAATGGCGCCAGTATCTTTTTTAGCTCGCATATCCTGTCGGATATTGATGAAATTTGCGACCGTATAGGTATTATCCACGGCGGTGAGTTGATTTATATTGGTACGCCTCAAGCATTTAAAGAAGCCTATAATAATGCATCGCTCGAAATTGCATTTTTAAAGGCTATTGGTGCAGAAGCAGAAACAAACCCCGAAGCGGCATAATTAATTTTCGCCGTTATCGATGCTAAAGTGGTGGCGTGTTACTTCACTTTCTGCTCCGGTGGCCCCAGGTTTTTCCATTTTAATATGACGAATTTGCAGCTTGAGGTTGGCAGGGTTATCCGCTTCCTGAATGGCCACTTCTTCTGAGATTTCACCGGCGCGGTACAAATCAATTAAGGCTTGCTCAAATGTTTGCATACCAAGGCTGCGACTCTTTTCCATAATTTCTTTGATTTCTTTTGGTTTTCCCTCTTCAATCAAGTTGCGAATCAAACCTTGGTTGAGCATCACTTCTGATACGACGCTACGGCCACCACCTTTAAGTTTCTTCACTAAGCGTTGCGATAAGATGCCACGCACATTGAGAGATAAATTGAGCAAAAGCTGCTGGTGCTTTTCCTCAGGAAAGAAATTCACAATACGCTCAATGGCTTGGCTGGCATTTTTTGCGTGGAGGGTTGCCAGCACCAAGTGTCCGGTTTCCGAAAAATTTACAGCATGTTCCATAGTCTCGCGATCACGAATCTCACCAATCAATACAACATCGGGGCATTGACGCAGGGCGTTTTTGAGGGCAAGGCCATAGGAATAGGTATCGATGCCAACATCGCGCTGCGAAATAATGCAGCCTTGATGGCTATGTACAAATTCAATGGGATCTTCAATGGTAATAATATGCCCGTGGCCATAGGTGTTGCGATAACCCAACATGGCGGCAAGCGATGTGCTTTTGCCCGATCCTGTAGGGCCTACAACTACTACCAAGCCGCGCTTTTCCATCACTAATTGGCCATAAGCCTTTGGAAGTTTTAGGGAATCGAGCGTTGGAATATCTGTTTGAATGCGGCGAATAACAACTGCGGTATGTTGTTGTTGTTTAAAGGCATTCACACGAAATCTTGCGCGATCGTTCCAGTTGATGGCCGTGTTCATTTCCATTGTGGCTTCAAACTCATCGAGCTTATCTTCATCGATAATGTCACTTAGTAGCTTGTCTAAGTCTTCGTCAGAAAGCAGAGTGTCGCCCAACGGCGAAATTTCATCGTTAATGCGCAAGCATGGTGGGCAGCTATAGGTGAGATATATATCTGAGGCTTTCTGTTCGATAGCCATTTGAAATAATATATCTGCCTGTTTATAATCCATGCAATCCTCAATAAGTGCTTAAAATTAGTAGTTTAGAACGAGTTATTGTCTGATCCAAAGCCGCTGCTAGTACGCGGAGATTGGGATGGCCGCTGAGGTGCTGGTGCGGCTGCCGCCGTAGCCTTTGGTGGGGTTGCACCGGTGGTGGCATTTGTTTTATTTGCGGCAAGATTGGTAAGCTCGTCATTGTCGTCACTATCATCGGCGCCTGCTGCGGCAATGGCAGATTTTGCATCGGCTTTAGTGATCACGTTTTCTTCTACCAATTTATATACTGCGTCTTTAAGTGTACACATACCAACGCGGCTACCAATTTGCATAAGCGAGGCAATCTGTGGAGTTTTTGCTTCGCGAATTAGATTGCGGATTGCCGGAGTGGCCAACAAAATTTCGTGCGCAGCCACACGTCCGGTACCATCGGCTTTTTTGAGGAGTGTTTGTGTAATTACCGCCTGCAATGATTCAGATAACATCGCACGAATCATTTCCTGATTATCGGCGGGGAATACGTCGATAATACGGTCGATAGTTTTAGGGGCAGAGTTGGTGTGCAATGTACCCATTACCAAATGGCCGGTTTCTGCGGCGGTAATAGCAAGTTGAATCGTTTCTAAATCGCGCATCTCGCCCACCAAAATCACATCGGGATCTTCGCGCAATGCGGATTTGAGAGCGCGGGCGAAAGATTTAGTGCTGGCACCTACTTCACGTTGGTTAATTAATGATTGCTTAGATTGATGCACAAACTCCACCGGATCTTCTACGGTAAGAATATGTCGGGGCTGATCGGAGTTAATTAAGTCTACCATTGCAGCCAGAGTAGTGGATTTACCGGATCCGGTAGGTCCTGTTACCAAAATAAGGCCTTTGTGCAGTTTGGTTAGCTTTTTTAAAATTTCTGGCGCACCCAGCTGATCGAGCGTAAGAATTTTTGTAGGAATATCCCGAAACACCGCCGCAGGGCCGCTAATGGTATTAAATGCATTGACACGAAAACGCATATTATTAGAAAAAGAAATCGAAAAATCTATTTCAAAATCCCGCTCATAATCAGCCCGTTGCTGCTCAGTCATGATAGAATATATAAGGTTCTTAATATCATCTGCGCTTAATGGCGGCAGCTTCATGGGCATCATATCGCCATGAATACGGATAATGGGAGGGGAATTGGAGGTGATATGAAGATCAGAGCCGTTATTTTTCTGTGTGAAAAGGAGCAGTTCGGTAATTTCCATACGATTCTCCGCAGGCAGGGTTGCGCAATAAAAGCAGTGCCAAGAAAAGTTATGGTATCACTTTTTGTTGCTTAAGAAAATGGCGCGATTACGAATTGTTACAATATCTTCTGGTAGCGTGGCGCCATTGCGATAATCTTCTATTAATTCTACATACATATCTGCAGCTTCGCTGCTTTTGCCCATGCTGTCGAGTGTAACCGCAAGATTGTATTTATACGACGTATTGTCTGGCGAAAGCTCAATGGCGCGAACAAGCTTTTTTACCGCCATATTGTGATCGCCGATTTTATTATAAACAATACCAAGCTGTGCTGGGATTGGGCTGAAATCCGGGTTTTCTGTTTCCAGTTGCTCTAGTTCCTCAATAGCTTCCTGTGGGGATTCATTACTGATAAGCGCCATGAAATTATTTAGAGCCTCGCGATGGGTTGGATTGGCTTTGAGAAGCTGGCCATATAGGTCGCGAGATTCTTCGATTTGCCCCATGCGTTGATAGGTTGTTGCCAGACCAAACAATGCCATTTGGTTTTCTGGCTCGGCGCGTAATGCTTCCTTATAGTAGCCAGCAGCAATAGCTTCATGCCCGGCAATAAGATTTTCATAACCTTGCTCAAGGTAGCTGTATACATTGACATCCGCTTTGCGAATTTCAATTTTCATGCCCATTTCTTCATGGCTACGCACATCAATTTGCGGAATGTTCCCTGCGGCAGGGTCAGTGCGTTTAATAATAACGGGTTTGGGTGTGCGTGTGACGAGTTTTGTATCAATGCCGGATGGAGTTTTAGCAATTATGTCGCGTGACTGCTGCGATAACCGCGGTGGGTCCGAGACCGTAACACTATCTACAGTTGCCGCTTGCACTATCGCCAAATCTTCTGGCGTAGCTAAGGGGCTATGTATTTCTGTGTTGCTCTCATTGTTTTTAATCACAACAACACGTTCTGGTGCAGAAGCTGTATGAGGAGGAACGGTGCTACCGTAATCTTCTATCACAACATCTATATTGGCATCGTCCGTAAAATCCGGCTCTTTTAATATTACTACTTCTGAGCGCTCTGTCGAAGGAGCAGGTAATGAAGGCGTATTGAAAGGTGGCGCATTTTTCCATGGTAATTCTTCGGGGGGCAGGGCTGGGGTGACAACTGGCCGTGTAGAGGAGGGTAAGGCTGGCAAAGTATCTTCTACAGCTGCATAGGATTCAGGCTCAACGGTTTTCATAGGCGGCGGCGTTAATATTATTGCTTCAGGTTCAGCCGCTGCAACGTCGAGATATTGCATATCATTTCGCCACGGAAATGTATCATCCGGCGCTAGTGTTATAATATTTTCTGGTGGCATTTCTGCCATCGCTTCAGGTTCAACAGCTTTCATTGGCGGCGGCGTTAATTTGACTACTTGATGCTGCACCGCGTTGTCTAAAGGAGCCGAACTAGTAGTAGCTAAAGGATTATTGCGCGGTGTTTTGCGTTGTACTTCGGCGGGCGGCATGCTCACGATTGCAGGAGCTTGTGCTATGCTTTGTGACTCTGAAACGCTCGCAGGGGCAATATCTTCCTGACGAGGGCGTGCCACTGAAGGATGCATCATTTGTGGGGGTGCAATCCATTCCGGCTCTGGCGCAATCACCACCACTGGCGGGGAAGCAACAGCCTGTGGCTCGGTCATGGCCGAAGACGTTACACTGCGCGGGGTAATCATCTTGGGTGTTTCATGATACGTGGCAGATGGCAATGGTTGCGCATCGGCTACCGAAGGAAAGTTGGGTTTAGGATAATAGGGTCTCTGCCGATGTTGAGGGGTTGCATAGCGCAATGTAGCAGGGGTAGAAGCGCGATGATTGGGTGGGTTTATACTTTCGTTAATATGCGGATCTATCAGGCGGCGCGGCGATGGTAAATCGCTTGTAAGGCTAAGGGGGGCGCGAATTTCATAGCGTGGTAATGCAGGAAGTTTGGATTTGTTTTTTGCGGTTGTTTCTGCCGTGGTGGTATTGCCAGTTCGCGAACGAGTGCGAGTGCCTGGCAATATATATTGTCCTCTATATTGCCCACTATAAGGAGAAGAATTGCTTAGCGGTGGAGGAGGGGGAGCAGTAGTAAACTCATGTAGGCTTTGCGCCTGAGCGGATGTAGTTGCCATTAAAGTGAGTGTCAGGCTCGCCACCGCCGCCTTATGGCAGGTAAAATATAGTAGGTCAGAGTGCTTAATATGTTTCCGCATGCAGTGAGTTACCAGACTAAACCTAGATGCCCCGCGTGTAAAAAACGCTATATATATTAATATTACCTATACTTTGTCTAAAGCATATTAACCCGCATTGCACGTAAAAATTCTTATAAAGCTCAAATAATTGTGGATAAAAGCGCGAAATGTATCTTAGCTGTTTTGGCACAAGCTTTGCATAGCTTATAGGCAGCTAGTAAAGACTACGTAGTTTGGGAGGACATGTAGATGATAGAAAAAACCTCAACATTAACCGGCAACCTATTGATTGGTTGTGTAATTTTATTCTCGGCATTAATATTTTCTTCGGCGCGCGCTGATGAAACACAACGGAAATTTTTGCCGCTTACATCCGCTAGCGGCGGCAATGCAAATTCTACACGACAATTTATACCTATCCGTTCGCTTAAACGTGAAGCCACCACAATAAAAATGATTGCACTCAATGGCAGCACAGCAAATAAGACATGGCGACTAAGCGATATGAAGTCAAAAGCAACTCCTATGCAGCATGCTATGAAAAAAGAGGTGCCAGACAACATAAAACTGGCTATGGCGACAGGGCGCTTGCCGCGCATGGATGATAATCACACACAAATTCCACGGGCAGGAGATAAGCAAGAAATGATCGCAGCCGCGCTTGCTCCGGTAATGGAATTACACAAAAACGCGCAACAGGCACAAGAAGATGAAAGTACCGATATTCGCGATGCAGGAAAAGCCATTGCCGAAAAACTCCCCGCAGCAATACAAGACGCTGTGGATGAAGCTATCGCTCATGTGTGGCCGGTGGCAGATGCGCATTACCGGATTAGTTCTCCCTATGGCTATCGCAAACACCCGGTAACAGGGAAGCACAGCTTTCATGCGGGCATAGACATTCCAGCCCCAATGGGAACCAATGTGCTGGCAGCAGTGGATGGCAATGTGGCCGCTGTAGGTGAGCATCCGCGCTTGGGGCGCTATGTAAAAGTGACACATAATGATGGAACATATAGCCTGTATGGCCACTTACAAAAATGGAACACTCAGCGTGGAAAAGCGGTGAAAGCGGGCGATGTGATAGGAAAAGTAGGCTCCACAGGGCGCAGTACCGGCCCCCATCTGGATTTCTCGATACGCAGGGACGGAAAATCGTTTAACCCGATGACGGTGCTTTCTAATATTTTAGATGAAAAAAAGCTGGCATTGAATAAATAACTGGCTACAAAAGGGGCATGCATTATTATAAATATCTCAGCCCAGTAATTTTCCGGTTTTCGCCAGAAGTGGCGCATAATTTAGCTCTGCATGCGTTGAAACACGGCTTTGTTCCTCCGCAACGTGCTATAGATCATCCGGCGTTGCGTATGCAGGTAGGCGGCGTGTCGTTTCGTAATCCGCTAGGGCTTGCTGCTGGTTTTGACAAAAATGGCGAAGTGGCCGCCGCATTATTCGATCAGGGGTTTGGATTTATCGAAGCTGGGAGCGTTACTCCGCAACCACAGGAGGGAAATGCCAAGCCACGTATGTTTCGATTGCGCGAAGACGAAGCGCTAATCAACCGCCTTGGGTTTAATAACGAAGGGGTGGATGCTGTAAAGCTTCACCTCGCTAAGCAACGCAAACGACTTGATAAAGCTCGTCTTAGTGGCGGCGCGCTGGGCGTCAATATTGGGAAAAACAAAACAAGTGAAGATGCTGTTGCCGATTATCTAAGCATGTTTGATGCCGTAAGTGGTATTGCGGATTATATTACTGTAAATATCTCCTCGCCGAACACTGAAGGCTTGCGAGACCTGCAAGAGGCCAGCGCTTTAGGGCAATTGCTGGACGCATTATGTAATCGCCGCGAACAACTGAGTGTGAACGTGCCATTATGGTTGAAAATTGCACCAGATTTGACCGATGAGCAAAGCGAAGCCGTTGCACAAACGGTAAAAAATTATCCTATAGATGCACTGGTTATTAGCAACACTACCACAGAGCGCCCCGCCAGCCTGATAGGGCAGCACAAAGCAGAGCAGGGTGGACTTTCTGGTAAGCCTTTAATGATTCCCTCCACCGCACGGCTGCGCTTGTTTTATAAACTTGTTGGCGATCAGATTCCTTTGGTTGGTGTAGGTGGAATCGCCAGCGCAGAAGATGCTTATGCCAAAATACGCGCAGGTGCTTCGCTCGTGCAGCTTTATACCGCATTGGCCTATCAGGGCTTTGGTCTGGTGCGCGATATTAATGCAGGGCTGCTGGATCTGCTAAAACAAGATGGCTACAGCCATATTAAAGAAGCTATCGGCGCTCACGCAAAATAACCTGATAATGAAATGCTACATCAGGTGTTTTTTCAAAAACTCACCGGCAATGGTTATGCCCTCGGGATCAATGCCATGTTCCAGCCCTTGGCGGGCATGTGCTTCTACAGAAACATTCGCCGCTTCGAGTCCTTGTTTGGCGGCATCCATGGCTTCGAAAGTAACAACGGGGTCGTCTTCGCCATGAATCAAGCACACAGGGGGACGTGAAACAATTTCTGCCCCCAGCATTTCGGGAGCAATTAATGCGCCGGAATATCCAACAACCGCCGCGCAGCATTGCGGGCGACGCAGGGCGGTATAAAGCGCCATCATTGTGCCTTGTGAAAAACCGATAAGTGCCATGTCCTCATCGTGCAGTCCTAATATTTCTAACTGACGATCAAGGAAATGGTTTAATATAGGTGCAGATTGTTCTACGCCTGCCAGCATTGCCGTATAAGCGCGATCTTGCAGGCTAAACCACTGAAAGCCAAACGGCGCCATATCACACGGCTCTGGCGCGTTGGGAGAAACAAATTGCGCATCGGGCAGCACTTGCCCAAAAACCTGCCCTAACGAAATAAGGTCTTCGCCATCGGCGCCTAAGCCATGCAGAAAAACAACAAGTTTTTTTGCGCGCCCACCCGAAAGAGGTTTGATAACAGATCCGGTGAGGGTTTGGATATTTTGTGTCATAATAATAAAAAACCTTTATGCGTCACGCTTATTCATAAAACCGTAACAATTTTACTATAGGATGTATAGTGTAGTAGTACCGCACCAAAATGTGCAGTAAAGAGAAAATATGGCCTTTAATATGAAATATCTCGCGGGCGAAGCTGCGTACCGCATCGAAAAGACCAGTAAATTATTGCAGGGCAAGATCCTGCATTCTGGCTTGCGCGCCACTATGGGCGGTGGTGCGGCTACTGTGGCGGCCAAGTTTTCTTATCCTGTACGCGATGTTATGAATATGGCGCATCCCACTCTTGCCGGTGGCGGTGCGGCTACACAAACGGCGCTCAGTGCAGGTGAAATGATTTTATCCAGTACCGGTGGATTGCTTAGTGTTGGGGTAGGTGCTGGAGTGAATGGCTATCTCAATCATATAGATCATAAACATAGAAAATCTCAATTAACGGAACTATATCGCCCTCAGGTTGCGGCAATCACCGGCAAAGACCCGGAAGCTGTTGGGTTTAAAGATTTTGAAGCTGTTGCTAAAGAAAATCCAAGCTTACAAAATGAGTTGCATCGCAATGACCGCAATCGTACCGTTAAAAATACTGCAGCTATTGTTGCTACCGCCGCAGTATTTGTAGGTGTGTTCGCAGCAATTACGCTTGTGCCACCCATTGGAGGAGCAGCCGCGCTTGCAGCAGCAGGCGGTATTGGATCTGGTGCGTGGCTGGGTTTTGCCGTAGGTGTGGGTGCGAGCAGTATGGCGGGTATGTATGCGGTTAAAAAAGGTCTTACTAAAATCGGCAACAAAATAGCCGGTCTGGATACGCCGTCTGTAGAAGATAAAGTGCGCAATTTAAGCCGCGAACACCGCAAAGAACACAAAATTGTCCCCGAAGAAATTATGGATGTGTTTGCAGCCGCTAGCCCGGACTTGTCGCGCCAGATCGAAAATAAATATGGCAAGCCTTATGAAGATTTAAAGGTGGCCAAAAAACGTGCTGTCACTGCCGAATATGCCGAGCAGTTGCAATTGCCGGAAATTGCCACTGCGATTAACGAGAACGAAATGAATGCGCGGGAGCTTACCTTCCGTGTGCATGGCCAAAGCTCTGGTGTATACCCTGATGAGCCGTGGAAAGAAAAGCTGAAGCTCATCGCGCATGAAAAGCTGGATCCACTGCAGGAAAAAATTGGTAACATCCGTGAAGAAGCCTTGGATAAGGTGCAGCAATGGCGCGTTAACCGTGAACAAAGCAAGTTGCAGGATGACGTTGCCGATGCGGTCGAGGCGGGTAAGCCCTTGCCTGAAAAAGCACATCAATATGGCAATGAGTCGTATTGGCGTAATATGGTTGCCTCTGATCGCGAGAAAGAAGCCACGCCGGTACCTTCGCGCCCCTGATTTCAAAATTACATAATTAGTTATGAGTGAATTTCGTCATCAAATCGTCACACACTTTGGCGGTGAAATGCGCTATTATATCATTACGCGCATAATATTTTATGCATAATGGTAATGTGAAAGGACAGTCTGCGCCAAAATGGCTAAGCATCCCCGTATACCAGAGCCAAACGCGCTCAACTTGTCGAGTGAAGCTGTTGCCGGAGGTGGCGCAGCCGCTATCGCATCCAAAATTACCTGGCCAATTCAAGATGCTATGCATCTTTTGCACTCTACAGAAGCCGTACGCACAGGCGCTGCCGCTCATAGCGCTATGGCGAATATTTCCCATTTAGGAAGCACGATTGCCGCTAATGTGGGCGGTGTGGTTGGTATTGCAGCAGGAACCGGCGTGAGCGCGTATTTGAATCATATGGTGCAAAGCCACCATGAAAAAACCATGACGGAGCGCTATCGTCCTGAATTAGCATCCATTTTGGGCAAAGATGAAGAAGAAATAAAAGTTCCCGATTTGTACAAAGTTGCTTCTGCCAATCCGGGGCTAGATCAGGAACTGGATCGTAACCGTGGAATGCGAAACATCCGTACTGCCAGCACTTTGCTTGCAACTACTGCAGCTTTTGTAGCAGTTTTTGCTGCGGTAAGTCTGGTGCCGCCATTAGGCGCTCTTGGTGCTTCCGCAGTGGCAGGCGGGATAATGTCGGTTGCAGGAGCTAAATTTATTGGCGCTTCCATGGCAATCAGTCTGGCTACCTTACATACAACCGGTAAGGGGTTAAATAAACTCAGCAAAAAGATGTTCGGATATAATGAGCCAAATGTAGAAGACCATGTGAACGGGTTGGATAATTTGGTGAAAAAAGGCAAAGAGCTTAGCTCGGAAAAAGTGATGGGTGTCTATGTTGCTGCTTCACCCGCATTACAAGAGCAGGTGCGCGATAGTTTTGGAAAAAGCTACGACAAGCTTTCGACACCGCAGCAGGTAAAAGCCGAAAAAATGTTTGGCAGTCATTTGCCACTGGAGCAAGCAGCCGAAGCGATTAATTCGGGCGACATGCGTGCGCGGGAGTTGATTTTTACGGTGCATGGGCAATCTTCTGGCTTGTCACCTTCGTTAGATGCGCCGCGCCGCTTTAACCCTAAAGTGCCAGACCGTGAATATGTTCAGGAAATTGAGCGTCCGGTGGAATACCAAGCAGGAAAGCTCAAAACTCTGGATAAAGATTCAGACGCTAAAGCTGTACAAAGCGATGAGCCAATTAATATCGAAAAAGCAGTTACCCCTGAAGCACGTCCAAAAAAGCAGCCTATCAGTGCCGATCAATGGCAGGAAATGGTGGAAAGCCGTCGTGCAGAAACCGCTAGTTTGCCAGAGCAGGCACGATAATTCACCCGTTGCTTTCTTTTGATAGTGGCCATTAAATTCTCGTTATTTGTGCTACCTTTCAAAGCAAAATTCTCTATAGTACTCATTCATGATTCCTTTATTTTATGAGTAGTATATGACTGCATCTGTTCAGCCAGACCCTATTGCACAGCCAAACCCAAACAAATCTAAGCGATTATATTTAGTGGACGGCTCAGGCTATATTTTCCGCGCATATCATTCGCTGCCACCGCTCACAAATCCACAAGGTACCCCTGTAGGGGCGGTGTTCGGCTTTGTGAATATGATGTTCAAAGTATTGACCGATTTTGCAGATGATTGTTATGCCGCAGTAATTTTTGATGCCAGCCGTATTACGTTTCGTAATGAGATATATCCCGAATATAAAGCTCACCGCCCTGACACACCTGAAGATTTGATTCCGCAGTTTGCTTTGGTACGTGAAGCCACCCGCGCATTGAATCTGCCATGTATCGAAATGGAGAATTATGAAGCCGATGACCTGATTGCCTCCTATGCCAAGGCTGCGCAAAATTTGGGTATGGAAGTAGTGATTGTGTCCTCGGACAAAGATTTAATGCAGCTTATTGGCGATGGTATTACCATGCTTGACCCTATGAAGCAAAAAACCATTGCAGCAGAGCAGGTGATGGAAAAATTTGGCGTACCTCCCGAAAAAGTGGTGGATGCACAAGCACTGATTGGCGATTCAACCGATAACGTGCCAGGTGTGCCCGGAATTGGCCCTAAAACCGCAGCAGAACTCATTGGTACGTATGGGTCGCTTGAGGGGGTATTAGAGAATGTGGCATCAATAAAGCAAAATAAGCGTCGCGAAAGCTTGATTGAATTTGCAGAACAGGCACGAATCTCCCGCCGTCTGGTAGAATTGGCATGTGATGTTCCGCTGCCGCAAGCAATAGAAGAATTGCACCTGAAAGCGCCGGAAGCGGAGAAGCTTATGCCGTTTTTGGCGGCGCAGAACTTTAAAACTCTTAGCAGTCGTGCCGCAACTAAATTTGGCTTCGCAGAAACAGATAGTCCAGTGACTCCGCAAGTAGCCAATGTCGTAGCGCCAAGTGCCACCCATTATAGCTTGGTAAACACTGCCAACACTCTGGCACGGTGGATAGATGCTGCACGCAATGCCGGAACAGTCGCTGTGGATACGGAAACTACCGGACTTGATGCGATGCAAGCTAAGTTGGTGGGTGTTTCTCTGTGCATAGAGGCGGGGGAGGCCTGTTATATCCCTGTAGGGCATATAAAGGTGGGGGAATCCTTAGCGGAGGTAAATCAAAAACCTGCTAATACATCACAAACCGATCTTTTTGCCGATGAAAGCATTATGCCTCAGGCGCAAGAAGCCTCGTTACTGCCCGAGCAATTGCCATTGCAGGAAGTCATTGCCATGCTCAAGCCGCTGCTGGAAGATCCGGCGGTGCTGAAAATTGGGCAGAACATCAAGTATGATATGCAGATTTTAGCCAATTATGGGGTGGAAATACAGCCTATCGAAGACACCATGTTATTGTCTTATGTATTGGATGCCGGCGTTCACGGTCACGGAATGGATGAACTTTCAGAGCTGTTTTTAGGAATCAAGCCCATCAGCTATAGCAGCGTAACCGGAACAGGGCGTAATAAAATAAATTTTGCAGAGGTGACGCTAGATGCTGCACGGGACTATGCCGCTGAAGATGCCGACATTACATTGCGGCTCTATCAGTTTTTAAAGCAGCGGCTGGTGCAAGAGCGTATGGCAACCGTATACGAAATCCTGGAGCGACCATTAGCGCCGGTGCTAATGCAGATGGAGCGCGCAGGAGTAAAGGTAGACCGTGCAGCGCTTGCGTTGCAGTCAAAGGGTTTTGCTGAACGGCTAATCAGTCTTGCGCAGGAAATATATGTATTGGCTGGACGCGAATTTACTATTGGCTCGCCAAAGCAACTCGGCGAAATTATGTTTGATGAGCTAGGATATGAGGGCGGCAAAAAATCCAGCAAAAGTGGTGCGTATGCCACGGGCGCGGATATTTTAGAAGAGCTTGCAGCCCAAGGACACGATTTGCCCGCAAAAGTATTGGAGTGGCGGCAGATCAGTAAGCTGAAAAGTACGTATACTGATGCTCTTGCGTTGCAAATTCATCCGCAAACGGGCAGGGTACACACGAGTTTCTCAATGGCGGCCACGACCACGGGCAGATTGAGCTCATCGGACCCTAACCTGCAAAATATTCCCATTCGCACCGAAGAAGGACGTAAAATCCGTCACGCATTTATTGCCGAAAAAGGTCATAAATTAATCGCCGCAGATTATTCTCAAATTGAGTTGCGCTTGCTGGCGCATATGGCAAAAATTCCTGTTTTAATCGAGGCATTTAATCAGGGTGCAGATATCCATGCAGCCACTGCAAGCCAAATGTTTGGTGTGCCATTGGATGCAGTGGATGCTGAATTGCGTCGCAAAGCAAAAACCATTAATTTTGGCATTATATATGGTATCAGCGCCCACGGTCTCGCCGTGCGGCTTGGTATTGGTCGCAAAGAAGCGGCGGAATATATCGAAAAATATTTCACCCAATACCCGGGTATTAAGGCCTATATGGATGAAGCAAAGCAATTTGCCCGTGAACATGGCTATGTAACCACACTATATGGTCGTAAATGTCATGTAAAAGACATCAATGCAAAAAATCCTAATATGCGCGCTTTTTCGGAACGTGCAGCAATTAATGCACCATTGCAAGGCACGGCTGCCGATATTATTAAACGCGCAATGATTGCAGTGCAAAAGCGTCTTAAAGCCGAAATGCCACAAGTGCGCATGTTGTTGCAGGTGCATGATGAATTGTTGTTAGAGGCGCCGGATTCCCTCGCAAAGCAAGCAGCAGACTTGGTTACACAAGAAATGGAAAGTGCCGCGCAGCTATCCATACCACTCATTGTAGATGCAGCGATTGGTGAAGATTGGGGAAGCATACATTAACAACAGAGCCATTCTAAGGCGACTGTAAAGAAATCGAGGAATCATTTTTTGCTGGCAAAAACCATTGCAAAAAGCAAGTTCTGCTTTATGATGGCCGTTCTAAAAATTAACAGGTTTTGAGTTTGTGCAAGCAGCAGTTAGTCAGAAAGCGCCCGTGGTATCTTCATTTAGTAAAAAATTAAAGCCGGTGCTTATCTCTGGTAAAGAGGTTCTTCCCATTGTCGAAGGTGGTAAAGGCATTGCCGCTACCAATGGTGATAGCGCAGGTGCATTTGCCGCTGCGGGAGCAGTGGGTACATTTTCTGGCGTAAACGCCGATACTTACGATGAAAACGGCAAGCGCCATTTGCAGATATATACGGGTAAAACCCGCCGTGAGCGTCACGAAGAGCTGGTTGCATTCGGCATAGCTGGTGGCGTTGCGCAGGCAAAAATAGCCCATGAAGTTTCTAATGGCGAAGGCCGCATTCACATGAATGTGCTTTGGGAAATGGGTGGTGCAGAGCGTATTTTGCGTGGTGTGCTGGCTGAAACTAAAGGCATGGTACATGGCATAACCTGTGGCGCTGGAATGCCCTATAAACTCGCTGAAATTGCTGAGGAATATAACGTATATTATCACCCGATTGTTTCTTCCATGCGCGCATTTCGCGCATTGTGGAAACGTTCTTACAGCAAAGCTCCAAAGCTGCTTGGCAGCGTGGTATATGAGGATCCTTGGCTTGCCGGTGGGCATAATGGACTTTCTAACAGCGAAGATCCACTTGTTCCTGAAGATCCATATCCGCGTGTCGCTGAAATTCGCAAGTTTATGAATGGTGTTGGCCTGAATGAGGTGCCGATTATTATGGCTGGCGGAGCGTGGCATTTGAAGGAATGGGAGCATTGGCTCGAGAATCCTGAAATTGGCCCCATTGCGTTCCAATTCGGAACCCGCCCTTTGCTTACGCAAGAAAGCCCGATACCAGATAACTGGAAAGAGCGGCTTTTAGATTTGAGAAAAGGCGATGTATTCCTTAATCAATTCAGCCCCACTGGTTTTTATTCCTCTGCGGTAAATAACGATTTTATTAAAGAATTGCGCGCACGTAATGATCGTCAAATGGAATACCGTACCAAAGCGGAAGATGATTTTCCGGTGGGTTATCCTGTGGGCGCCCGTGGACGTCCGGTGTATTTAAAAGCTGAAGACAAAGCCCGCGCCGAAAGCTATGTCCATGAAGGCTATACGGAAGTGTTGAAAACGCCGGATTCAACATTAATTTTTGTTACCCCTGAAAAAGGCGATCAAATTATTGTCGATCAAATCGAATGCATGGGTTGTTTGAGCCATTGCCGTTTTTCGAACTGGAAAGATCACGATGATTATTCCACAGGTAAAAAAGCCGATCCGCGTAGTTTCTGCATACAAAAATCTCTGCAAAGCATTGTCCACGAAGGCAATGTTGACCATGGATTAATGTTTGCCGGACATAATGGTTATCGTTTTGCGCAAGACCCATTTTATGACAATGGCAATATCCCCACAGTTAAAGAGCTTATTGATCGTATTATGACCGGCGAGTGATGATTTGTAGTTTGTGCGCAAGCCAACAAATCATGTGAATCTATAAAAGTGCTGGAAAAACTTGCCTTTTCGCTTTAGAATGAATCTAGATTGCTAAGTGTTAGCATGGTTTATTTTAATGCAGTAGCGTATTGGATAGCTCATGATGAGCGATGTTTTTAAAAATATTGATGCAGATGAAGTGCGCAGCCGCCTGAAAAGTGCCGACTTGCGCCCCACAAAACAACGTATGCAACTTGCAGCATTGTTGTGGAGCAAAGGCTGTCGCCATGTAACCGCCGAAGGTTTGCACCGTGAATCTATAGATGCAGATATCAAAGTTTCACTCGCTACCATATATAATACTCTACATCAGTTCACCTCCCATTCTTTGCTTCGCGAAGTTGTGGTCGATCGCGGCTGTTCCTATTTTGATACCAACATCACCCCGCATCATCATTTTTTATACACTGATACTGGCGAACTTGAAGATATTCCCCATAATATGGTTGAGGTGAACAACCTTCCCCAACCGCCTAAGGGAATGGAAGTGAGTACGGTAGACGTGATTATTCGGGTTTCAAAAGTCGATACGGCGCATAATAGCTACAATTAATTTGTGCTGAGCTAAAGCGTTTCGCGGGGGTAAACCCCCCAAACGGCATTTTTACGTACCCAGCTTTTATAGCTTTCCACCTGAATTTCGCACCATTCAATGTCGCATTCCAGAATTTGTCCAACCACATTCTTTTGCACCTTAATCATGGGCGGCGAAGAATCTTCTGGATAGCGGCGTAAAATTGTATCTTCTTTGAAAATTGCGGTGCGCGTGCCGGAAATCTGGCTTTTATGCACCCATCCTTCATCGCCTTCCACATCGCGCAGCTTGCGCCAATGGCCAAATTCTTCGGTCACCTCTACAGGTAAATGCTTTCGCGTATACACCCAACGGATAGGGTAGCGACGGCCAGGGCCTGTGCGCAGATTCACCTCATCATATTTCACCGAAACAAAGCGAGGAACAGCAAGGCCTGAATGGCTGGCTAACCCTTCTTCGGCTGCCTCAATAGTATCGGAATCTGATTCAGGTTGCGCCATAGCAACGCCGCCATGCAAGGTTAGGCATAGCATTACAACAATAAAACCATATTGTAAGAAGCGATAATGCATTACAATCTCAATTCTCATACGATAAAACGCATCCATTCGTTGCGTCTTGATTGGCATTTTTATATAAATTATACCCATGTTGCAATGCCTAGCTTAGAGAAAGGTGCTCGATTGTCAGGAAAACTTAGTTATATGCCTCCACGCCCTCGCGTTATTGTTACCCGTAAACTGCCCAAAGCAACTGAAGCGCGTATGCAAGAGCTTTTTGATGTAACGCTCAATAGCGATGATGTGCCCTTCACCCCTGAGCAAATGATTGCTGCGGTGAAGAAGGCTGATGTTTTGGTGCCCACCGTTACCGATAAGCTTGGCAAAGATATTTTAGAACATGCAGGCGACCAGCTGCGTTTGATTGCGAATTTTGGCGTGGGAATCGATCATATTGATTTGGCAACCACGCAAGCCAAAAAAATAACCGTCACTAATACACCAAGCGTGTTGACAGAAGACACCGCCGACATTGCTATGGGGTTGATTCTAGCAGCTCCGCGCCGCCTTTCCGAAGCTGCCGCATTGGTACGTCGTAATGAATGGGTGGGGTGGACACCAACTTTTTTGCTTGGACACAGAGTGAGCGGCAAGAAGCTTGGCATTGTTGGTATGGGGCGGATAGGACAAGCCGTTGCGCGGCGGGCGCGTGGTTTCGGCATGGAAGTGCATTACCACAATCGCAAGCCTGCCCACGGCGATGTTGAAAAGGCATTGAGTGCCACCTATTGGAAAAATCTGGATGACATGATTGCCCATGTGGATATTTTGTCGCTTAACTGCCCCTATACACCGCAAACGCATCACTTAATAAATGCAGAACGGATTGAAAAAATGCGCAAAGACAGCTTTGTTATCAATACCTCACGCGGTGCGGTGATTGACGAAGCGGCGTTGACAGACGCATTGGCTAAAGGTCGGATTGCCGGAGCAGGGTTGGATGTTTATGAAAAAGAACCGCTTATGTCGGATGCACTACGTAAATTGCCTAATGTTGTGCTGTTGCCGCATATCAGCTCTGCAACGATAGAAGGCAGAAACGAAATGGGCGAAAAAGTTATTATCAACATTAAAAGCTATGTAGATGGGCACATGCCGCCCGACAGGCTGCTGCTAAGCGAAGTAGCGTAAGGGGGGTGAGGGGTGTATGCCAATAACTAAGCGCGAATTTTTGTTGTATAGCACCGCTTCTGTACTTTCAGCTTCTGCCGGAGCAGGGCATATTTTAAGTGCAGGCTCTGCATTTGCTATGGAGAAAAAAATGCCGTTGAACATAATTCCTGTGTTGCGTAAAGCCGATACGCTTTCCGATGAGCAAGTGTTTACATGGATGAAACAATTACGCGGTCACCCGTTTGTTACACAATCTGGCTTTGACGTCACTAGTGTTTTCAAGGTCAAAGCCGATGAAGGCATGTTTTATGTGGCAGGGGTTAATGTTGAAAACTCCGATTTAACCACCGGAACATGCGGAGAAGAAGGGGCAATTGCCACCGCCATTTGTGCTTTTGGACAGAAAATAGATATTCTAGAAGGTTGGGTTATGGGCGCTCCTAAAGGAGCAAAAACCAGTGATATTGCTTGTTATCCCTGTGGTGAGTGCCGCCAACGTATTGCCCAATATACCGGACCCGATGCGCCTATTCATGTGATGGCGCTGAATGGCAAAAAACTCGATACAAAAACTCGTTCGCAGCTTTTGCCACATGCATTTAGTTTCCGTGATTTAGAGCATAACGGCGCAGCCGCAACTGTGTCGCCGCCTGCAGCAATGGAAAATGTTGCATCGCGACTGTATCGTAAGCATGAAAAACCACTCACTGAAAAAGAAATTTTCGAGTGGTTGCAAGGGCTGCGTGGTGATGTGCGCGTGAGTGATTATAACGAGATGGCTATATGGCGACTGGATGACGGAAGCTATGTGGCAGGGGTGAAGGTGGAAAACGCCGCTTACCCCTCCAGTACAAATGTGATGTCGGCCACCGCTGCACTTATGAATGCGCATTATGGTAATAAAAAGGTTGAAGAAGTTTGGGCGCATGGATTTTATAATGCCACGGATAAGCAAGCCAAGCTGGCAGACAAACACCATGTTTCTACAGGCGCAGGGTTGCAGGTGCTAAAACAGTTTGCTGCGAATGATGGCATTAAAGTTCATCAGTTTAATAGCCTTGGTATGATAAAAACGGAGAGTTTGTCTAGCTTGCTGTCGAACGCATCCGTATTTAAAGTGTAATGGCGGTAAAAAAAGCCTGCACAGATTGCTCTGGCAGGCTTCTTTGTTTCGTTAAAAAAACTATTCAATATCTGCAAATAGCTCGGTAGACAAATAGCGCTCGGCGATAGATGCTACGATGAACACAATATTTTTACCCTGCATTTCTGGGCGCTTAGCCACTTCTAATGCTGCATGTAGAGTAGCGCCAGAGGAAATTCCAACCGGTATTCCTTCTTTTTTCGCAATCTCACGGGCGCAGATAAAGCTGTCCTCGTTGCTTACTTTCATCACTTCGTCCACCACGCCACCATCGTAAATATCCGGTACAAACCCTGCACCAATACCTTGAATTTTGTGTGGGCCAGGAGTGCCGCCCGATAATACTGGGCTGGCTTCTGGTTCTACGGCAATAATTTTTATGTTAGGGTTTTTTGCTTTGAGTGCGCTGCCAACGCCAGTAACAGTGCCACCAGTCCCCACGCCAGCTATAAACACATCGACTTTACCTTCAGTATCCCGCCAAATTTCCTCGGCGGTAGTAATGCGGTGAATTGCTGGATTGGCTTTGTTTTTGAATTGCTGCAGCATAATTGCATTTTTGTTTTGCGCGACCATTTCTTCGGCTTTGTTGATTGCGCCTTTCATGCCATTGGCGGCAGGCGTTAAAATAAGCTCGGCACCCAAAAATTTAAGCATTTTGCGGCGCTCAATCGACATGCTTTCGGGCATAGTCAGCGCAAGACGATACCCTTTTGCGGCACATACAAACGCCAACGCAATACCCGTGTTGCCAGAGGTGGGTTCGACCAATAGCGTGTCTTTATTGATTTTGCCTTCTGCCTCAGCGGCTTCTACCATACCAAGGGCAATACGGTCTTTAACCGAAGAAAGAGGGTTAAAAAACTCAAGTTTTGCAATAACATTGCCTACACAGTTGCGCTCGCTAGCCATACGATTAATACGCACCAACGGGGTATCGCCAATCGTGCCTAGAATGGAATCGTAAATACGCCCACGGCCAGGATTTTCTGATAGCTTGGTGCTAAGCGATAATGTAGCGTTTGCAGCGGTCATAATGCCTCCATATAAATGGTGAGAAAATAAGAAATAGGAGGATTATACGCTTCTATGCCATAGAATCCAGCTTTTGTGGCGCTTTGTTGCGGATATTCTTTTTTACGGCCTGATCGCATAAATCAGCAATAGTTATCACATAGAGCCGATCTTTAACGCCTGCGTGTAGCAATTCCCAAAATGGGCGTATGACTTCCTCGCCTAACTCGGTGGTGGGGGGAAGATCAGAAATCATATCGTCTTCATTAATCATTTCGCATATTTCACCAATGCTGATCTGATCGCTGGGCTTTGCTAGTTGGTAACCGCCTTTAGGGCCACGCATACCGCGCAAAATTCTGCCATGAACGAGTTTTTGCATAATTTGCTCTAAATGACGCGGTGGCAAACCTTGCTGGCGTGCGATATCACGGCTGCTAACCGGATGTTCGTGCGAATAATACGCAATATAAAGTACTGCTTCTACGGCGTAGTATAATTTTTTACATGGAGTCATCATGACGTTAATTCCCTGAGCTTGTATTGTTTTTAAATCTTTTTGTTTTTTTATATGCTTGTTGTTTGCAAGGGGGCTTGGGTGGTGGCTACATGCCGGTGGAGCCGAAGCCTCCTTCGTCACGGGAAGTTTTTTGCAGTGTGCTTGTTTCCTGCCATTGTGTTTGAACAACAGGGGCAACTACAATTTGAGCAATCCGCATTCCCCGTGTTACGGTAAATGCTTCCTGACCAAAGTTTACTAAAATGACACCAATTTCGCCGCGATAATCTGCGTCGATAGTGCCGGGGGTGTTTAACACGGTAACACCGTGTTTTAATGCCAAACCAGAGCGCGGGCGAACTTGTGCCTCGTAGTTCTCGGGCAGCATTATTTTTAATCCGGTAGGCACAAGGGCGCGCTCACCGAATTGTAATGTAATGGGGGTGTTGATGGCGGCGGCTAAATCGCAGCCAGCACTTTGGGGCGTTGCATAATGGGGTAAAGATAAATCTGCTGCATGATCTAACCGTGTTATGGCCGTTTTTATATTCATGCTTTCTCCCAACCTTATAAGGTTTTCAGCGTATGCAATAGTCAGGCAACGTCAATCTGCCTCTAATTCCCATTTCAAAAACGGAATTAATTGTTTTTATTGAAAAAATATGCACCTCTTTTACGACAAGATTTTTTTAAGTGCAACAAAAATATTGCAGTGCGATAGGTTATTGATTCAGTTTATTACAGCCAACGTTATCGCGCCCAATACAGCTACCCATGCAAGGGTAAGCCATTGTTTGTGCCAATAGGAACGCTGTTGCTGTAATTCTTTGAGTGTCTCGGGGTGAATTTTCATACCGCTTCCATCGATATTATGGGAAAACTCATCTATTTTACGCAAAATAACAGGTAAGCGTTTGGCTACTTCATAGGCCTCATCAGCAATTAGACGCACACGCCCCTCAAGGCTCAAATGGTGTTGCGCCCAGTTTTCAATCAACGGCTCTGCCAGCTTCCACATATTTATATGTGGGTTTAACATGCGCCCCACACCTTCGGCGAGCATCATATTTTTTTGTAGCAACAGCAATTGGGGCTGTGTTTCCATTTCGAATAAGGCGCTAACGGTAAATAGCTGTCCTAGAAGTTGACCAACAGAAATGTCGTGTAAAGGTTTACCCAAAATTGGTTTACCTATGGCCATACATGCCAGTGCAAAATCTTCTACCGATTGATCGGGCGGCACGTAACCTGCCATAATATGTACCTCAGCCACCCGCTTATAATCTTGGCTTAAAAAAGCACGTAAAATTTCGGCTATAAAAAGCTGGCTTTTGGTGTCCAGACGCCCGGTTATGCCAAAATCCACAGCAATTAGATTACCTTCGGAGGAAACAAATAGATTTCCCGGATGTAAATCGGCATGGAAAAAGCCATCGCGGAACACTTGCTTAAATAATGTATTTGCCGCTTTTGCGATCAGGTCGTCCATGTCGTGTCCGGCATCGCGTAAGGCTTGTACATCGCTGATAGGAATGCCTTCGATACGCTCCATGGTTAGCACACGGGCGCAGCTGCGGCTCCAGTCCACTTCAGGGATATAAAAACCTTCATCGTTTAGCGTGTTATCACGAAGTTTTTGACCAGCAGCAGCTTCCATGCGCAGATCCAGTTCGCGGGCGATGCTGTCTTCAAACGTGCGCACGATTTCTACGGGTTTCAGACGTCGGGTTTCTGGCAAATGTTGTTCTACAGCTTCTGCAATCCAGTAAAATAATCCGATATCTTTATCAAACGCTTCGCGAATACCAGGGCGCAATACTTTCACTGCAACTTCATGCCCATCGATGGTGGTGGCAAAATGCACCTGAGCGATAGAAGCCGCTGCTACGGGAGTATCGCTAAATTCGCTGAATAATTCATTTATTGGCTTTTCCAATCCTTCTTCGATAATGCGGCGCGCAATGGGGGTAGAAAAGGGGGCGATGCGATCTTGTAATTGCGCTAAATCTTTTGCAACTTCCTCGCCCACTAAATCAGAACGGGTAGAGAGTGCTTGTCCAAGTTTAATAAAGGTTGGACCCATTTTGGCCAATGCTAGCCGCAAACGCTCGCCTTCCCGTTTGGGCAGGCGGCGGCGGCTGATGATGGAAAACAATTGGCAAAACCACACAGGAAAACCCGCACGGCGTAAAGACATTGCCGCGCCACAACGACCAAACGTATAAGCCAGTTGTATTAAGCGCAGAGTATGGCGAGGAGCATTAAGCATGAATTATATTTTCCACCCTGAATGCATGGCTACAACGCCGCAAGTCATATTGCGATAGCTGACATTGCCAAATCCCTGATCGCGTATGAGTGTGCTGAATTGCGATTGCGTTGGAAATTTGCGAATGCTTTCCACTAAATATTGATACGATGCAGCATCCCGTGCAATGAGTTGCCCCATGCGCGGAATTACATGCATAGAATAATTGTCATAAATCTTTGCTAACGGCTTTGCTGGTACATGGCTGAATTCAAGGCACAAGAATCTACCGCCAGGTCTTAATACGCGATAGGCTTCTTTTAGCGCAAGGCTAATATCGGTGACGTTACGTATGCCAAATGCAATGGTATAAGCATCAATGCTTGCATCTTCAACGGGTAGATATTGAGCATCGCCGCATATCCATTCGATATGAGAAAATATGCCGTTATCTACAGCGCGTTTTTTGCCCTCGGTAAGCATGTGATCGTTAATGTCGCATAGAGTGATGTGAGGCATTGCACCAAAGCGCTTTTGGCAATGCTCTCGAATGCGGAAAGCAATATCGCCGGTTCCTCCTGCGACATCAAGAATTTTCATATCGGGGGTAGGATGCAGCCACTCCACCATTTCGGCTTTCCACAAGCGGTGCAGCCCGCCGCTCATCACATCGTTCATCACATCATAACGGCTTGCTACACTATCAAATACCCCTTTTACCATATTGGCTTTCGCGTGTTTGGCTACGGTTTGAAAGCCAAAATGTGTGGTTTCAGCAGCGTTAGAATCAGAGCTGTCGTGCGGATTTGTCACTGGTGTTTCCTTAATCTGCCTTATATATATGTGCGATCAGATAAATAATCGCTGCTACCATACGGTTTTTTCCCTCTGAATAAAACAGTTTTTAGGATATTGAATGCCAGAATTGCCCGAAGTTGAAACGGTGTGCCGCGGATTGCAGTCAAACGTACTTGGCCGCCATATTGATGACGTTATTATAAGGCGGGATAAAATTCGTATTCCGATTCCCTGTGATTTTGCCGAGTCCTGTCAGGGCGCAAAAATAGAGCGTATCGAAAGACGCGCCAAATATATTTTAATCCATTTAGATAATGGTTATTGCATTTTAGTCCATTTAGGCATGTCGGGTCGCATGCAGATTTTTTCGCGGTTACCAACTTCACCTCAAAAGCATGATCATGTGGACTTTTTGCTTAGTGATGGTCAGTTGATTGTTTTTAACGACCCACGGCGTTTTGGCGTAATTACCGGTGCACCCAGCGAAACTATTATGCTTCACACATTGCTTAACCATTTAGGGCCGGAGCCTATGAGTGAAAGCTTTAATGCTGCTTATCTGTACGATCAGCTAAAAAAGCGCAAGCAGTCTATTAAACCAGTATTGATGGATCAAAAGCTGGTGGTAGGTGTAGGTAATATATATGTGTGCGAAGCGTTGTTTAAAACCAGAATAAATCCTGAACGCGCAGCCAATAAAATTAATAAAAAAGAGTGTGAGCGTTTGGTTGAGGCTATTAAAGTGGTGTTGCAAGATGCCATTGCCTCAGGCGGATCTACTTTGCGCGATTATGTCGATAGCGCAGGTAAAGCGGGTTATTTTCAGCATAATTTTGCGGTTTACGATAGGGAAGGTAAGCTATGCACTGGCTGTTCTGCACCAATAACGCGCATGACACAGGCTGGTCGTTCAACCTATTGGTGTGAAAATTGCCAAAAATAGTTAATATACAATGCATTGCATATTAATTGATGCAAATCAAGCCACTTTTCCACGCAAGCTGAACAGATACTTTAACTGATGTATAAAAACTTTGGCATTTCAGAAGGTAAAAAAAACTACGCACAGCGTGGCAAATGTTCTTGACTAGCGCGGTCTAGAGGAGTACTTTCTGAATCCCTTACGAGAGAAAACAAATTTTTGAATTTTAGGTTTAGAAGATGGCTCATCATAAATCCGCACAAAAACGCATTCGGCAAACTGCTGTTCGCACTAAAGCAAACTCGATCCGCACCAGCCGTATCCGCAGCTTTATTAAAAAAGTTGAACTGGCAATCCAAGGGGGCGATCAAGCCCAGGCACGCGAAGCATTGCGTGCTGCACAGCCAGAAGTTATGCGCGGTGTGAGCAAGGGTGTTTTGAAAAAGAACACTGCTTCTCGCAAAATCAGTCGTCTTTCTGCTCGCGTTAAGGCGATGGCATAAGTCTGGCTTTTCCAGTCAGGCTAAATAATACGATATATTAGGCACGGTATTGGTGCAGGGTTTCCTGCAACGGTATTCTATTGTCTTAAAAAGGCCATAAGGCCGCTACAATGTTGTAACACAATGCTACAACAGTCGGGACTTTATTGTCCAAAAAAAGGGAGAAGTGTGTGTATTTACCAGGCGATATCACTGAAACCACGTGTGAAGATAACAATCGTTGTCACGGCTACGCAGGTGATGTGAATGTGAACGCCGCGTGGAAACTGCTCGAAAAGAATGCAGAAGCAATTTTGGTGGATGTGCGCACAACACAGGAATGGGAACAAACAGGACTTCCCGACCTGAAAAATCTGAGTAAAGATGCTGTGAAGCTTTCATGGATATTTTTACCTTCAGGTGAAAAAAACAATCAGTTCGTTTCTGAAATTTCTAACTTGCGGCTAGCAAATGAAACTCCGATGCTTTTTTTGTGTCGTAGTGGAGGTCGTTCTCAAGCGGCAGCAATTGCTTTGACTCAGCAAGGATATAGCCGCTGTTTCAATGTGGCAGGGGGAGTAGAAGGAACAAATGGTTGGAAGGCGAGTGGATTGCCTCTGAAATAATTTTCGGCGGCAAACGGTAACAAGAAAAAAGATTAAAAATCATAGGGCTTATTATGGCAGAAACACAACAAAGCGCGACTGCACTCCAACAGGATTCTGACGCTTCCGCCGATGCGGTGCGATGGGAGAATGTGCGTAATAAATTACGGTCTACTTTTGGCGAAGCCGTGTATCGCAGTTGGTTTGACAGCCTGAGCTTTGTTGGTATTGATAATGGCGTGGCTTTAATGTCGGCGCCCACCCGGTTCGTGCGCGAATGGGTAATGTCTAATTATGCCGATGAGTTGCGCAATATCTGGCGTCAGGAGCGCGAAGCAATATTTTCGGTAGACGTTGTGATTGGCAAACCTGCAATAATTAAGCGTAACACCGCTACTACCCAAGCGCCTGCTGCAAGCTCTCGTGCCGCGCCTGCTGATGCGGTATCTGCATCATTGGTATATGACCGCAATGATGTTCGTAATCGTGTGGATAGCATTGACGATGAAGAAGAATTTACCATTGGCTCGCCGCTGGATCCCCGTTTTACGTTTGAGAATTTTGTTGTAGGCAAGCCTAATGAATTGGCCTATGCCGCTGCCCGCCGCGTTGCCGAAGCAGATGAAGCGCCGATTGGCTGTAACCCGCTGTTTTTACACGGTGGCGTAGGTTTGGGTAAAACGCATTTGATGCATGCGTTGGCATGGCAGATTCGTCGCGAAAACCCAAATCGCCGTGTATTATATCTGTCTGCCGAGAAATTCATGTATCAGTTTATACGTGCGCTACGTTTTAAAGATACTATGGCATTCAAAGAAAAACTGCGCTCTGTAGATGTGTTGATGATTGACGATGTGCAGTTCATCAGTGGCAAAGACAGTACGCAGGAAGAGTTTTTCCACACTTTTAATGCGCTTATCGACCAGAAAAAGCAGTTGATTATTTCAGGGGATCGTTCGCCTTCGGATCTGGAAGGCATTGAAGAGCGCATCCGCTCGCGCTTGGGTTGGGGCTTAGTAGCTGATATTCATTCCACCACTTACGAGTTGCGCCTTGGCATCTTGCAATCCAAAGCAGAGCGCTTGGACGGGCTGGAAATTCCGCAAAAAGTTCTGGAGTTTCTTGCGATGAAAATTACTTCGAATATTCGGGAGCTTGAAGGCGCGCTCAACCGTGTTGTGGCGCATTCCACTCTGGTAGGGCAGGCAATCACCGTAGAAACCACACAAGATGTGCTGAAAGATTTGTTGCGCGCAAATGATCGGCATATTACTATCGAAGACATTCAAAAGGCCGTGGCAACGCATTACAACATTAAGCTGTCCGAAATGCATTCTGCCCGCCGTTCCCGTGTTGTGGCTCGTCCGCGTCAGGTTGCTATGTATCTTGCAAAGCGCCTCACCAGTAAGAGCTTGCCAGAAATTGGCCGCAAATTTGGCGGAAAAGATCATACCACCGTGATGCACGCGGTGAAACGCATCGAGGAATTGCGCGCTTCGGATCATGACCTTTCTGCGGATATCGAATTGCTGAATCGCGCATTGGAAAACTGAATAATTAACAATGGGCTTTTTGTTGCCCTCAAAAGAAACCCTGACTATAGTTGGATATCATGCAAAGCTCGACCGTAGAAAAAACCAATAGCAAGGAAGTAACAGGTACCATGAAATTGGCCATAGATCGTGGCACGCTGCTCAAAGCGCTAAGCCATATCCAATCCGTAGTAGAAAAACGCGGCACGATTCCTATTTTGTCTAATGTTAAGCTCACTGCTACTGATGGTAGCCTCAGCCTGACCGCTACCGATATGGATATCGCCGTGGTAGAAACCGTGGTAGCCAATGTTTCGGATGCAGGCTCCGCTACGGTTCCGGCGCATACTTTTTATGAAATTATCCGCAAATTGCAAGATGGCTCTGAAGTAGAGCTTATTAGCACAGAAGACGGAAAAGTTGGCATTAGCGCTCAGCAATCCACGTTTTCTTTGTCCAGTCTTCCGGTAGAAGATTTTCCTGTGATGGCCGAAGGAGATTTTAGTCATAACTACACCCTTACCGCCTCGGAATGTTCAGCATTAATTGATAAAACCCGCTTTGCCATTTCTACCGAAGAAACCCGCTATTATTTGAATGGTATTTATCTGCATGTCGCAGGTGAGAGCGATCGAGTATTACGCGCCGTAGCTACCGATGGCCACCGTTTGGCGCGTATTGAAGTGGCGCTTCCCGCTGGCGCAGATGGCCAGCCTGGCGTTATTATTCCGCGCAAAACCATTGCCGAGCTGAAAAAGCTTTTGGAAGGCGAAGTAGGCGAAGTTGAGGTGTCTGTTTCTGAAAGCAAAATTCGCTTTGTGTGCGGAAATGCGGTGCTGGTATCCAAGTTGATTGATGGCACTTTCCCTGACTATGATCGTGTGATTCCTTCTGGTAATGACAAAATTATGGAAGTGGATGCCAACCAGTTTTCTAATGCTGTAGATCGTGTGTCGGTTATTGCTTCAGATAAGTCCCGTGGCGTGAAGCTCAAAATCGAACAAGGCAAACTCACCCTCTCGGCAAACAGCCCAGAAAATGGTACCGCAAATGAGTCACTGGAAGTGACATATGGCGCAGATCCAATTGAAATAGGCTTTAACTCCCGCTATTTGCTGGAGATGATGTCGCAAATTGAAGGCGATACCGCACAATTCGTATTGGCGGATGCATCTTCGCCCGCGATCGTGCGTGACTCTGCAGATATTGGCGCATTATACGTTATTATGCCAATGCGGGTGTGAGTCGGCTACGTCCATGGCTAAGCCTCCTCGGATGAAAACCAATGCCGAAGCGGACATGGCTTTAGCTGTGAATGGTGCGTCTGCGACGTCTGGAATCAACCTTGCCGGACGGGTAACATCACTGCAAAAACTTACCCTTACAAATTTTCGTAACTATTCTCATGTCACTTTGTCGCTATCGCCGCAGCCGGTTGTATTAACCGGTGCCAACGGAGCGGGAAAAACCAATATACTCGAGGCAGTTTCGCTTCTGACGCCGGGCAGGGGATTGCGCCGCGCCCGCGTGATTGATATCGATCGCGCGTCGCCACATTCGGCAAACCCGCTACCAGTGCCATGGGCGGTCGCCGCTGTGTTGCAACAGCCTGATGGCGATTTGACCGAAGTGGCAACCGGACGTGACGCAGAAGCTGCACTAACAGGAGCAGATCGGCGCCGTGTACGTATCGAAGGCAACGATGTTCCGCAAAGCGCTTTGGCCGATATATTAAGTGTTATCTGGCTGACGCCACAATTAGACCAACTTTTTCAAGAAGGCCAATCCGCCCGCCGGAAGTTTCTGGATCGTTTGGTTTATAGTTTCGAATCCGACCATGCACAGCACGTAGCCGCTTATGAACAGGCAATGCGCGAGCGCAATCAATTGCTGCAAGAGCGGTGCAACGATGCAAAATGGTTTGCGGCGCTTGAAAAAAAAATGGCAGAACATGCCGTTGTGGTAGCAGCCTATCGCTTACAAACCATTGAGCGCCTTAATATAGTGATAGCACAATCGCAACGCGGCTTTCCGAAGGCAACATTAGAGCTGCATGGCGTGGTAGAAGATTTGTTGCAAAGCGGATGTGTTGCTATGGAAGCAGAGAGCCGCTTTGCAGAGCAGCTGCACCAATGCCGTCAGGCAGATAGCTATGCCGGCCGTACTTCAGAAGGCATACACCGGACTGAATGGCTGGTGTTTCATCAGGAAAAGAACATGGAAGCGGGTCAATGCTCTACCGGCGAGCAAAAGGCCGTGATGCTTTCTATTGTGCTGGCGCAAGCACGGGCGCGGGCAATGTGGGGAGTGTGCGCCCCAATATTATTATTGGACGAAGTGGTGGCGCATCTTGATCTGAAACGCCGCGCCGAACTTGCCGAGGAAATACTAGATATAGGGGTTCAGGCATGGCTCACCGGAACCGATGCTGAAGGCTTTGGTGACTTGGCCGCAAAGGCGCAATTTTTCAATGTGTCAGATGCAATTGTACGGTTGCAAAACTAAGCAGAAAAGTATAGATTATACTCTGTACCGGGAACAACTATATGTTGAGGTCAACCCGTTAAAAGGAATACCCCTATTATGACTCCACAATCAGGACTTTCCCCTGTGTCTGAATCCGAAGAAAATATCCAAAAAAACGCTGAATATGGTGCTGAATCTATCAAGGTGCTAAAAGGCCTTGATGCGGTGCGCAAGCGTCCGGGCATGTATATTGGCGATACCGATGACGGCTCTGGCCTGCATCACATGGTGTATGAGGTGCTGGATAACTCAATCGATGAGGCGCTGGCCAATCATTGCGACAAAATCAATGTATGCATCAATGCCGATGGCTCTGTCACTGTGCGCGATAACGGTCGCGGTATCCCTGTAGATATGCATAAAGGCGAAGGTGTTTCTGCCGCCGAAGTGATTATGACGCAGCTGCATGCGGGCGGTAAATTCGACCAAAACTCCTATAAAGTATCCGGTGGGTTGCACGGGGTAGGGGTGTCGGTGGTAAATGCGCTCTCAGTGTGGTTAAAGCTGCGTATATGGCGCAACGAAAAAGAATATTTGGTGGAGTTCAGTCACGGCAACACCACTTCACCACTAAAAGTTATTGGTGATGCGCCCGGCCAAAAAGGTACAGAAATTACCTTTATGCCATCACTGGAAACCTTTAGCCACGTAGAATTTGATTATGCTACGCTAGAGCACCGCATTCGTGAAATGGCGTTTTTGAACTCGGGTGTGCGTATCTTTCTAAGTGATGAGCGCCCTGAAGAAACTATTGAGCAAGAGCTGTATTACGAAGGCGGTACTTGCGCTTTTGTGAAATATCTGGATCGCAGTAAAAATGCGGTGAACGAGCCTATTTCGATCACTGGTGAGAAAGATGGTATTTCGGTAGATCTGGCGTTGGAATGGAACGATAGCTATCACGAAAACGTGCTATGCTTTACCAATAACATTCGTCAGCGTGACGGCGGAACACATCTTATCGGATTCCGCGCAGCACTTACCCGCGCTGTGAATAGCTATGCCAACGAATTCGGACTGCTGAAAAAAGAAAAAGTGCAAATCTCCGGCGAAGATATTCGCGAAGGCCTCACTTGTATTTTATCGGTGAAGGTGCCGGATCCTAAATTTTCTTCGCAAACCAAAGATAAACTGGTTTCTTCCGAAGTGCGTCCAGTGGTGGAAAGCCTGGTAAACGAGCATTTAGGGCAATGGCTTGAAGAGCACCCCGCCGAAGCAAAAATTGTTATTGGCAAAGTGGTTGAAGCCGCCGCCGCCCGCGAAGCAGCACGACGCGCCCGTGAACTCACACGTCGTAAAGGTGCGCTGGATATTTCCAGTCTTCCAGGAAAGCTGGCAGATTGCCAAGAGCGTGACCCATCGAAATCTGAATTATTCATAGTCGAGGGTGACTCCGCTGGAGGCTCTGCAAAGCAGGGCAGAAGCCGGAAATTTCAGGCGATCTTACCACTGAAGGGTAAAATTCTGAACGTAGAGCGTGCGCGATTTGACCGCATGTTATCTTCACAGGAAATTGGTACACTAATCACCGCGTTGGGTACGAATATCGGACGCGATGAATTTAATATTGAAAAAACACGTTACCATAAAATCGTTATCATGACGGATGCGGACGTGGATGGAGCGCATATTCGCACGCTCTTGCTCACATTCTTTTATCGCCAAATGCCGGAACTCATAGAAAAAGGCTATCTTTATATTGCCCAGCCGCCGTTGTATAAACTGCGCCGTGGCAATAGTGAGCTATATTTGAAAGACGAAAAAAGTCTGGAAGATCATTTGCTAAGCTCCGTACGCGAAGATGGTGCATTATTGTTATCTAATGGCACAAAATTGGAGGGAGATGCGCTCGAGGCATTGTTGCAAAAAGCGCGTAAACTCTATCCTGCATTACAGACATTAAGTCTGCGCTTGCCATTGCATGTGGTTGAGGCATCTGCAATTGAAGGGCTGTATAACCCGGATTTGCTTAATGATGAGAATGCAGCAAATGAAGCGGCACAAGCTACGGCAAAACGTCTCGAAAAAACATTGGCTGATGGTTCAAAATGGACAGCAAAATATGTGTCTGACGAGCGCCGTTATGTGGTTAACAAATTACTTCGCGGTGTCGAAGATCAATATATTATTGACGAAAAAACATTGAACAACCGCGAAGCTAAAAATGTAAATATTCTGGTCAAAGATATGGTGCAGGTCTTCGAGGGCAAAGCAACGTTGATACGTAAAGCGACCGAGCTTTCTATCCAATCCCCAGCGCAGCTTTATGAGGCGGTTATGGAAATTGGACGCAAAGGTATGGCGATCCAGCGCTTTAAGGGTCTAGGTGAAATGAATCCCGATCAGCTATGGGAAACCACGCTTGACCCAGAATCTCGTACATTGCTGCAAGTAAAAGTTGCTCACGCGGAAGAAGCAGATTTGATCTTTTCGACATTAATGGGCGATGTGGTAGAGCCACGCCGCGAATTTATTCAGGGTAATGCACTCAAAGTGGCTAACTTGGATGTGTAGCCATTAGTCTATATGGTTTGACCTGTTTTAACCCGCTGGCGCGGTAACGTGCTTGCCGGATCTTGTGTGGCCGAGCCTGTTGGTGGCGCATTTGCCATAGCACTCCGCAGTGCTGGTGTAACCGATGAAACATCGATTCCTTCAACGGGAGGGGTCTTTGATGGAGCGCGAGCCGATTGTTGTTCGGGTGTGGTGTAGCTGCCACGCATGCGTTGCCCTTCTGGCGAACCTTTCAAAATGTCGACAACTTTCGACATAGCCGCCTTTACTTGCGCATAAGAATTTTTTAACCCAGCAAGAGTAGATTTGTTATCGGCTATCATTCCTGGAGCCTCACCAAAATCCATTCGTACTGGTCTTCCTGTGGCTTGTGCGCAGGTTATTGCATGATTCATCGTTGCCTCTGGTGTATGGCCTTGCTGATAGCTGTTTGAAGGTAACGGCTTTTGACCAGACTCTCTCAAGCGTTCATATTCTGGCGTTGCTTGCAATACAGCATTCATGTCAGCACGTGCAGCTTGTGCTGTTTTAAATACCTCCATTAACCCGCCAATGTTGGAATGCTCATCAACAATCAGGCCTCTCACGCCATTCACATTCAAACTCACTGGCCGGTGGTGTTCTTGTGCCACGGTAATCGCTCGTTCCATTGTTTCATTCACGGAATTGGCGTGGGGAAATGCATCCGAAGGAATCACTCCAGAAGATATATTTGAACTTTGCTCGGCTTTTGGCTTGCTTAAGCCCGCAAATTCAGCGATTTTACCCAAAAGAGACATATTATCTAATTAATAGCCTTTAGGTTAAGTGTTGTTAATCTGTCACAGTAGCCCAAAAACCTTACGAAATAATGAATAGATACGAGATTTATGAATTTTCCTGCAAAAAAATTGGCCGATTGGCAAGCGCTGGCGCAAAAAGAGTTGAAAACTAAACCGCTTGAGGCTTTGTATTGGGATACTCCAGAGGGTATACGCATCAAGCCGCTTTATACTGCGGAGGATTTGCAGAACTTAGATGTAAGCAGCCAACTGCCTGGCTTTGCGCCCTATACTCGTGGGGTGCGTGGCACCATGTATTCTGGACGTGCATGGACAATTCGTCAATATGCAGGGTTTTCAACGGCTGAAGAGTCAAACGCATTTTACAAGCGAAATTTAGCGGCTGGACAAAAAGGGCTTTCTGTAGCGTTCGATTTAGCGACCCATCGCGGATATGATTCCGACCATCCCCGCGTGATGGGAGATGTTGGAAAAGCAGGTGTTGCCATAGATTCATTAGAAGATATGAAATTGCTCTTTGCTGATATTCCGCTTAGTGACATCAGCGTATCCATGACAATGAATGGCGCGGTGCTACCCATTTTGGCATTTTATATTGTGGCGGCAGAAGAGCAGGGCATCAGCCCCGATCAGCTGGCTGGAACTATACAAAATGATATTCTAAAAGAATTTATGGTGCGAAATACTTATATTTTTGCGCCCGAACCCAGTATGCGCATTGTGGCGGATATTATTGAATATACCTCCAAACATATGCCGCGCTTTAATTCGATTTCTATCTCTGGCTACCACATGCACGAAGCAGGTGCTACCGCAGTGGAAGAGTTGGCATTTACCATAGCCGATGGGGAAGAATATGTAAAAGCCGCCATGGAAAAAGGGCTGGATATTGATAGCTTCGCCCCGCGCCTGTCGTTCTTTTTTGGTATTGGCATGCATTTTTTCATGGAGGTGGCCAAGTTACGCGCGGCGCGAGTATTGTGGGCACGTATTATGCAAAATTTAGGAGCGCAAAATTCTAAATCATTGATGTTGCGCACTCATTGTCAAACCTCTGGCGTGTCGCTGCAAGCGCAAGACCCGTATAACAACGTGATACGTACAACGGTTGAAGCGATGGCTGCCGTACTAGGGGGTACGCAATCACTGCATACCAACGCTCTGGATGAAGCGATCGCGCTGCCAACAGATTTCTCGGCACGTATTGCACGTAATACTCAGTTGATTCTAGAACATGAAACCGGCATTACACCCGTAGTAGACCCGCTTGGAGGTAGCTATTATATCGAATCGCTAACTCATAGTTTGGTGGAGCATGCATGGGCTGAAATTGAAAATATTCGTGCCATGGGTGGTATGACACACGCTATCGAGAAAGGTGTACCTAAGCGTAAAATTGAAGCCTCTGCCGCCCGTAAACAAGCGCGTATAGATGGCGGAGAAGAAGTGATTGTGGGGGTAAACCGCTTCCAACCTTCTACAATAGAAGCCTTAGATACCTTGGAAGTGGATAACAGTAAAGTGCGGGACGGTCAGATTGCCCGTTTGAAAAACATACGCGAATCACGCGACAACGATAAATGTGCGCAAGCACTGGAGGCGCTGACGAAAGCCGCAGAAACCGGCGGCAAGAACTTGCTGCAAGCGCATATAGAAGCGGCGCGGGAGCGGGCAACATTGGGAGAAATGACCGCAGCACTAGAAAAAATATTCCCCCGTTATGATGCGCCTGTAGAAGTGGCTACGGGCGTATATAAAGATAGCTATGGCGACGTAAGCGCTCTTGAGGCAATACAGCAACGCAATACGGAAATTGCGGCTGTTATGGGTGGTGCAGCGCGCATATACATCGCCAAAATGGGGCAGGATGGTCATGATCGTGGTGCAAAAATCATTGCTTCTGCCTATAGTGATTTAGGATTTGAAGTTGTGGCCGGACATTTGTTTCAAACCCCACAAGAAGCTGCGCAAGTGGCCGTGGATAAAAAAGCACATATATTAGGGGTTTCCACCCAAGCTGGCGCGCATAAAACATTAGTGCCAGAGGTCATTGCGGCGCTAAAATCTCTTAATGCAGAAAATATGATAGTGGTGTGCGGTGGCGTGATTCCATCGCAGGATTATCAAGCGTTATACGATGCAGGTGTGGCCGCAATCTTTCCGCCCGGCACACCCATTCCAAAATCCGCCAATGAATTATTGGATATTTTAGAGCTGCGTCACCGCAAGGGAAACTATTTTGTAAGCTAACGCGCTATCTGCGATGGTTCTTTCTCAGACACAACCTGCTGCCACCTTGTAGAAGGTGCATTATCATCTAATGAAATATCGGCGGGCTGTGAAAGATGCACTGGCTTATCCATGGCAAAACGTCGCGCCAAACGCAGGTCTTCTAGCCGTACTTTTTCGGTTTCACGCTTGTTAGATAAATAAGTGAATCCTACACCAGCAGCCATTAAACCGCCCATAAGCGCAGGGCTTTTCGCCGACTTAAAAGGCTTTTCATCGTTTTCTACTGCTTGCACTAAACGATGCGTCAAATTGCCCAAAACACCAATAAATGTAGCACCAGCTGCCGCAAAATAGAGCGAAGAAAAAAAAGAATGTTTGCGGTGTTCACGAATAAATTGCTGTTCATAAGCATTGTCGTGATTTTGTGTAAGCAAGTCGGGGGCGTTGTTCATAATGGCTCCATGCGTTAACAGTGCACATGCCACGACCGGACGAATTCCGGTGGATCCAACAAGCAGAGATTTTCCTCGATCTCTTAAATGCGTGTGACATGAACGGCAGGTCTACTGGCTTGCAGATTAACGCTTACGACGCCTTCCCGGGGTTTCCAGTGGCCTGTGTCGGTTGCTGCTGCATACAGTTGCGAGGACAGCCGCAGAATAGGCTTTAAAACCGAACTGCGTTCCCTTTTCATTCTGGCTTTTTATGGCCAAAAACCGTCGGCACATGCATAATTGCTTCCCTGCCAAATGTCAAGTGGTGCAAAAACCTGCAATATTGCAATAAACCCCTTGACGTGAGCTTGTTTGAAGGGTAAAAAACACGCCTCATATTACTAATTCATACGCTTGAAGAAAAAGGTGCTTATCATGGCTAATCGTTGCGAACTGACCGGTGTTGGCGTGTTAACAGGAAATAACGTTTCTCACGCAAATAATAAAAGCCGTCGCCGCTTTTTGCCGAATGTGCAAAATGTGTCTTTGCTTAGCGAGGCTTTAGGAAACCCAGTTTCCTTGAAAGTAACTGCTGCTACACTGCGTACTGTTGAGCACAACGGAGGTCTTGATAATTATTTACTGACCACCTCCAACAACAAGCTTACGGTTAAGGCACAAAGCATTAAGCGCCGCATTAAGCGCTCGCTGGCTGCAAAAGAAGAAAAAGCTGCGTAATAAGCGCATACATATTAAGAAAAGAGCCAGCTTCGCGCTGGCTTTTTTTGTTTTTAATGTGCGATTTTCCATTGTTTCTGGTAGTATTGAAAAAGTAATTATTATTAATTTTTATAAAATGCCATGGAATTTGCCACTCTCTATTTAAAGGCCATCTATTTAAACATTGCGGATGTCACGCAGCGTCTCAATTGGATGTATCTGCTTACTGCATTAGCTGCCGCATTGCTAAGCTACCGATTATATTCGGGTGAAAAGCTTTCCATTAAGTCTTTCTTATCTTATGCGTTTCCCAAAGGCAGCCTAACTTCAAAATCTGCTCGTATGGATTACATTATTGTATTCTTTATGCCATTTTGGATCGCTGTCCTCGTCTTTCCTTTTGCTATATCTGTGTTAACTGTCGCTGAAGCACTATTGGGGGGGCTTAATTATCTGCTGGGTGAAAACGAATCCCACGATGCGGGTATAGTAGGCATGGCGATATATTCCTTCTTTTTATTCATTGCTTACGATTTCGGCCAATTTTTTTCTCATTATCTCAATCATCGAATATGGTTTTTATGGGAAATGCATAAAATTCATCACTCTGCTGAGACCATGACGCCAGTTACTGCCTATCGTTTTCATCCGATGGATCTTTTATGGACAACCGTTGTCATCGCTATTACCACAGGAATATGTCAGGGATTTTTCCACTGGCTGTGGAACATGGAGCCTCAGTTATATAATATATTAGGCCTGCAGTTCGGAATTTTGATTTTCTACCTTGCCGCATATAACTTGCGTCATAGCCACGTGTGGCTGCCATACCCAAAACCCCTTATGCATGTTTTTATGAGCCCTGCACAACATCAGATTCACCATAGTGTAGCAAGAAAGCATTGGGATAGGAATTTTGGCTATATGTTCAGTTTTTGGGATTGGATGTTTGGTACAATTTATATACCTCAAGAGCGCGAGCATTTAACCTATGGTCTTGGCAAAGAAAGCGGTGAATATCAGAGCTTGCCCCATATATATGTTTTGCCCTTCACTAAGATAGGCAACAGAATGAAGAAAATATTTGTAAAAAGTGATTCCAAAGAGCGTGCATCTAAGGCTAGTATTGATCAAAGTTTTGATGATATTTCAAGCAAACGGAATGAAACATGAAATACCTATTTTTAAGTTTACTGTTAACGGCAGTAAATATAGGCATTGCCGCATCCCCTGCATTGGCGCAAAATTCTGCAGAAAATTCTCAATCTCAGGCTGCTAAAGTTCAACCACCGGTGTGGATTGAAGAAATGACGTGGACTGAAATAGATGGGGCGTTAAAGCTCGGGTATACAAATATAATCATACCGGCAGCGGGAATTGAGCAGAACGGCCCTCATATCCCACTTTATAAGCATCGCCTGGTAGTTCGTAATAATGCAGAAAAGATTGCGCGTATATTGGGCAAAACACTCATTGCACCGGTGATCGATTTTGTGCCCGAAGGCAACATCGAATCCCGCGAAGGGCATATGAATTTTGCCGGTACAATATCCATGCCAGCTAAGGTGTTTGGAGATATTATTGATTATACCGTGCGTAGCCTTTCCCAACATGGGTTCCGACAGTTTTATATTATAGGCGATAGCGGAAGCAGCCAGCAGGCACAGGAGCAAATTGCGAAATCCTTGCGTAAAAATGATTATGAAGCCTTCCATATTGGTGATTACTATGCCAATAAAGCGCAGGAAGAATTCTTAGGAAAACATGGGTTTGATGAAAAGAGCATCGGCGGTCATTCCGGCCTGCGCGATACTTCAGAGTTTATGCTTGTGGCGCCTATGGAGGTACGTAGTAAATTGCTAGGTGTTGTACCTAAAGACAAGCTTTATCAATATGGCACATGGGGCAATACAGCAAAAGCAAACCCACAGATAGGGCATATGCTATCGCAAATTAAAGTTCAGGCCGCAGTAAAGCAAATTTGTGAAGATACCAACATCAAATCCAAAGCATGTCATACACGTTAATATGCAGAGTGATGGATCAATAGCGATGTAAGAAAAAATGGTGCACCCGGAGCGATTCGAACGCCCGACCCCCAGATTCGTAGTCTGGTGCTCTATCCAGCTGAGCTACGGGTGCATTGGTTTGTTAACCAGAATGTAGAAGCTAGTCATCTGAGCATAAAATACAAGTGTTTTTTTGGTTTTAAGCGCAATTTGTTGGCTTGAGTGGCTTTTTATCCTTTTTTCTTTTGTTAAATTCTGTAATCTAGCGGCAATAATTTGATATACGCTATATTTAGCCGTGGCTGGAGAGTATTTATGAACACTGGAAAGAATATCCGCAGTTTGTTGTTAGCGCTTATGGTAAGCGCGGCGACAATGGGCGCGGCACATGCTCAGGCCGTGAGTTATAAAGATACGCCGCTAATGGTGGTGCGCTTTAACCAGGAGCGGGTATATTATCAGCAGCAGCTTTATAATGCGGTATCGCGTGCATTAGAGGCCAAGCCAGATGTTCAGTTTAGCATTATTTCATTAGTGCCAGAAACGCAGGACAGAAGCTATAATAGGCGCATGCAGGATGAAGCGCGGCATAATACTGGCTTGTTTGTAGCCAATATGGTGAAAATGGGGTTTCCTAAAAACCGCATTCGCATAGCCTATCAAATTGGCCCCAGCATTGAATCCAATGAAGTGCATATGTTTGTGGAATAAATACGTTAATTCGCTAAATAATCAGCAAAAGAATGGCAATAAAAAACGCGCTATAAAAGCGCGTTTTTTGCAGGCTACTACTGCAAGGGTTAGAAGGGCGGTTTTATCAGCCGACGACTCCCGAGTAGCTGCCGCATTAACCTTGACGCGCTTTAAGGCGCGGGTTGGTTTTGCAAATTACATATACGCGTCCTTTGCGACGCACAATACGGCAATCTTTGCTACGCTTTTTTGCCGATTTCAGGGAGCTCAAAATTTTCATGGCTTTGTTCCTGTAAGGTTTTGATTCATCTTTGAAGCATGTTGTATAGTTGCTATCCCTTGTGCTGTCAATGCAAAAAGCGCATATTTGTGCGTTTTTGCGCTCAATGCATATGTTGCAATACCGTGGCTTTTTCATCCTCGCTTATCGTGCTTTGCCCATGCGGCGTTTTTTCCCATATATGTGGATTCACCATCAACTGCCATAGCGCCTTGAAACTGGCTGCAGAATGGAGCAACCAATAAACTGGAAAAGCAAATAGAGCCAGTGTCATATCCTTCCAGCCATAGCGACGGATGATAACACTGGCAAATACTAAATGTGTGATGCTTCCGAATAGTAAATTCGCCAGTGAAATTACATATACCCACTGCACTAACTTGGGGTGATGAAATTCAATTGCGCCAAAAAACCATAATCCACTTAATATCCATAAAATAGGTGCGGATAAGAATACCAGACAGGGGCCGCCAATAAAAAACTGGAAACCCCAGAATGCGGTGAAATCAAGCTCTCGCATTAGCTGCAAGGGGTGGCGCATGTGTACCAGCCATGTTTGCATATAGCCGCGAATCCATCGCACACGTTGATTCATCCATACATTCAGCTTTATTGGTGCTTCTTCTGCGGTGAGTGAGTCCAGCATATCGGTTTCGTAGTGCTGCAGTGCCAATCGTATTCCTAAATCGGCATCTTCGGTAACATTATATGGATCCCATTCGCCAATCTCACGCAGTTTTTGTAGGTGAATATGGTTGCTGGTACCACCCAACGGAATGGGGATATTCATGCGCCGCAAACCGGGCAGCATAAAATCAAACCATGCGGCGTATTCAATGGCAAACAAACGTGTAAGCAAAGAATGATTACGGTTGTAGTAGTTCAAACGTGCTTGCAAGCAGATGACATGAGGTGGTTGTTTGCTGAACCAATAAACGGCTTTTTTTAGTTGCTGAGGGTCGGGAATATCTTCTGCATCATAGATAGTTACATATTTTCCACGGGCAAAATGCAGGGCATAGTTGCAGGCTTTGGGCTTGGTTTGTGGCAGTGAGTAGGGGACATGTATAATTTCATATCCGCTATGAGGCTTTAGTTTTTTAATGGCGTGAATAGTTTTGTAGTCCTCTCGTTCTACGATCAGCTTGATGTCCAGTTTGGATTTAGGGTAGTCCAGCGCATCGAGTGCTTGTAGAAGCCGTGGCAAGGTTTCTGCTTCGTCGTGCAAAGGAATCAGCACTGTATAGATTGGTAAAGATACCTCGCTGGTAGGGAGGGCATCGGCCGTAATGTATTTGCCGGGATGGTAACTTTTTCCCAGCAAAAAAAGTTGGCATTTTAATAGTATAGTCGAGAAATAAAATATATTGAGCGAGAGGAAGGCGCCCAACATGGTTATGATAGGGTAATACATAAACGCGACAATGAAGGAGAAAACGAATGCGGCGAGCCAGAGTTTTTGCGATAAGGTAATAACGGAGCTTGCGGATTTATGTGGCATGATATTTTTTAAATTCAATCGGCTATGAGTATCAAGCTGCTCGGAAAAATGGGTGTCGATATGCCAGTAGATGTCATAGGGTGAGGTGATAACAAAATCCACATTATCTCCATAGCGCTGCTGCGCCCACTGCATTAAGGCTTCGCTTGGGTCGCTGGTGGCAAGAACCACAGTGTTGTTCTTTTTTGTAAACGGCGCGGCCTTAAAACGAATATAATCATTACAGTCTTCTTTGCGCTGCAGTGTGCTATCGGCAGGTGTATGATGCAAATTCACAAATGGTAGGCGATAATGCTGCGCGATGGCCGTGTATAGTCGCAAAATACTCACATGCCCTTGCGTTAGTAAAATACGTCCCACGCGCTCATGCGTGGTTTTTTGGATGGCCAGTGCTTCATCTAGCATCGCTTGATCGATCAATTCTTGCGATAGAAGAATTTGGCCTACAGGGATGATGGGAGTGGAGGCGAATATTGCAGTCATATTAAAACTCTTGCCATAACGAAATGATTACGCCTTCGCCGCTTCCGGTGTTGCGGGCTTTCGTGTGCATAAATCCGCCAAATTGAATGCGTTTGTTCGGGGCGAATCTATATACCAGTGAAGCCTGCGACTTTACCAGATCATAATCATTTGCAAGGGTATTAGGATTGGCAGGGCTGTTATCGTTCTGTGCGCGAAGGGTGGTGAAGTTCTGAAGCAACAACATGGTGTTATCGCTCATTGTTAAGCCAAGGGTTGCATCGGATTTCAATTGATCCTTCCAATCTCCAAAGCGCTTGCGATAAGCAAGGTCAATAAGTACAAAATGGTTGCGATTATACAATGTGAAATTATAACCGAGTTGCAATTTTAGTTCGGCATCAAAATTATCGGTTCCACTGCGCGGGGTAGAAGCATCGGCATAAAAACTTGGAAGCTTAATGAGCGGTTGTACGGAAATGACGGTATCACGATTGAGCCATGTGCCTTGCCATAGACGGTGGCGGATAAAAAATTCTGTGTCGGCAAGGCCATAATTGGTGGCAGTTTCGCGCTGCACTGTATTCGATGTAGCGGTATAAAATTGTTTTTCGGTAGATACTGCATGAATAAATGCATTGCCACCCAAGGTGGTGTCATCTTCCAGCCCATATTCTACATAACCATTCCATTCCCATTTAGTAAAATTTGGATGGGCAATGGCGTTTCCATTGTCATCTATAAAATTATTGCTTGAATAATAATTAATGCTGTTGGCACTAAACCATGTGCCTTTTTCCCGTGTCCATGCGCTGTGGGCAGGGGCAATATTAGCAAAAATAAAAAACGCCGCTATTAGTAGTAGAGCGGCGTTTCCTTTAAATCTTTTAATAAGCGACATCCAGATTTAATGCAATTTCTTTTGTACATCCGTGGCGGCAGAAGCAATAAGTTCTTCACGGGATTTATCGGTGAGCTTATTGTCTACAATGTCCCGTGTGGCAGCAACAGTAATATCGATAATGCGGTTTTGCACTTCTTGAAGTGCGTGACGCTCGGCTTGTTCAATTTTATCCATTGCAAGTTTCATGCGTTTTTTAAGCTGTTCTTCCATATCTTGTTCAGATTCACGGGTAATGCGGCGGGCTTCTAGGTTCGCTTTTTGCACAATACCTTCTGCTTCTTTAAGCGATTCGCGTTGTTTTTTCTGGTATTGCGCTAAAATCACCTGTGCTTCTTCACGTAGTGCTACGGCGCGATCCAGCTCTTCACGAATTTCTACCGAACGCTTATCGAGTGCAACGGTAATAATAGGAGTGAGCTTTTTAATGAGCACTGCAACCACAAAAATCGTAGCGAGTGTCACCCAAAAGGTAGGGCTGGCTAGTAAAGGGAATTGTTCAAGCATTTGCCTTATCCTTCAACATAGCGTCAATTACAGCATCAACTTCTGTAGCTTTCAACGATTGGCCGGTAAGCTTTTCAACAATTTGCTGCGTCAACTCTTTAGAAACTGGTGCCAACTTGGCAAGAGCCTCTGTTTTTGCGTTAGTAATCGCAGCTTCCGCATCACGCATCTGCTGTTCGATCTTTTTATCCAGCTCTGCATGTCGTGCCGTAGAGGATTTCTCCATTAGGGCAGATGATTCAATAATCAGATCCTGCGCTTTTGCTCGCGATTCTTTGAGCGCACGTTCATAGGTTTCGCGTGCTTCTTCCGCTTCATTGCGCAATTGCTCTGCGCGGTCAATGTCATGACTAATTTTGTTTTGGCGGCTTTCCAGCACATCGTGAATGCGTGGTAGAATCGAACGCGCAAGCAATAGATAAAGAAATGCAAATGTTACAATCAGCCAGAAAATCTGTGAAGAAAATGTCTCAACATCCAGCTGGGGCATACCAGCTTTACCATGTTGTGCATTGTCTGCTTGCTGAGTTTCGGCAACAAAATTCTGGTTTTGGCTTTGTATCACCAATTCACCGTTCATATCTTGCGAAACTGCAAAATCCGATGAGGATATAGCAGGTTTTGATTGTGACATTGCGCTATCCTTCTATTGCTTGCGCTTGTTCGACAAAGTTCAGTTACGCCGCAAATGCGAGGTACAAACCAATCACGAGAGAAATAATACCAAGACCCTCTGCCAGTGCCATACCAAGCATTACGAGTGGCTTGATTTTTGATTCTGCGCCTGGGTTGCGTGCAATACCATTGATGCCTGCGGCAAAGATCATGCCCACACCAATTGCAGCGCCAATCGCGCCAAGGGTAGCCAAACCGGCACCAATAAATTTATAGGCTTCAGCCGACTGCATAATAACTTCAGGTTCCATGATAATACCTCTTGTAAAAATTCGTTTAGTTAATGAAGTAAAAGAAAGATTAAAAAAATCAGTGCATGTTTATCGCATCGTTTAAATAAATGCAAACCAGAAGCGCAAATACATAAGCTTGCAACACAGCGACTAAGAATTCAAAGCCAACAAATGCAACCAGCAGCGCCAATGGCAACACACCGAAAATAGACATTTTGATAATAAAGCCTGCAACTACTTTGAGCAGTACGTGTCCTGCCATCATATTACCTGCAAGACGTAGCGATAAGGTGATAGGGCGGGCTAAATAAGACATCAGCTCGATTGGCACGAGGAATATCATCATGACTGCAGGCGCGCCGGAGGGCACAAACAAATGAAGAAAATGTGCGCCATGCTTGATGAAGCCAATAATTGTGGCGCCAATAAAAATGAGTATAGCCATGGTAAAGGTTACGGCGATATGGCTGGTAACAGTGAAACCACCAGGAATCATGCCAAGCAGATTTGCAAATACCAAAAATGTGAATAGCGTGAAGATAAATGGGAAGTAAGCGCGGCCTTTTGTGCCGATATTCTCGCGCACCATATTGCCGATGAACTCGTAATATATTTCTACAAGTGATTGCATTCTGTCGGGTACAAGCGCACTGCGACGGATGCCCATATGAAAGAACAATGCAGCGGCTAGTACAGCGATTACCATAAACAGCGATGCATTGGTAAAATCTATGTTATAGCCGGCGATCTCAGGAATCTGAGGTAAAAAATCGAGACGTTTAACTTCAAACTGCTCTAGAGGGCTATGAGGTTCTGCCACCTGAATCTCCTACGTTCCGTCACTATTACGCTGACTATTGGTTTTTGCCAACGCGTCATCTTCCTGTTGCTTGGCTTCAACTGAAACCGCACGATAAATATTCATTACGCCGCCTGCCATGCCCAGAAAGATTCCAAAAACGGTAAGACCCGGGCGGGTCCCTAACCATTCATCGAGATAATACCCGAGGAATCCTCCAACGGCAACGCCGGCTATCAGTTCGGAACCGCTGCGAAATGCAACCGATTTTCCTGCCTCCGGCACGCTTTTAAGGCGTTTGGGAGTGGATGCTTCACGCGCAGTGCTTATGCGTTCGCTCAAAGTATCCAGTGGCGGGAGGTCATCATGTTCGCCCATAGCTTTCAATCGCTTAAATGATTAAGGTATGCCATGCGTAAATGCCCTCTCTGACGAGGTGGGAATTTACGAGGCATACCTTATGATGTCAAGGCCTATTGTGAGTTTATTCTACAACAGATTATTTTGCGTTGTTTAAGAGCGGGTCAATATATTGCTTAAGTGTTTCAAACTCTTGAAAACCATTGAATTTTTCGCCGTTCACAAAAGTTGTAGGTGTGGAGTTTATGGTCAGTTGTTTAGCAGAAACGGCCATATCCTGTGCAATAGCATCCTGTTTTGCAGTGTCATCCATACATGCGTCAAACGCTTCGCTGCTCATGCCTCCCACGGCAGCAATATTGCGTAGCGAGTCCATATAATCGCTACTAAACGCCCATTTATCCTGCGTTTTCATGAGTACATTAATATATTTGAAAAACTGCTCATCGCCAGCACATTCAGCTAAAGCCGCGCCATGCAGTGCCGGAGGGTTGAACGGGAAGTGACGATAAACAAAAGCCACCTTGCCGGTATCAATGTAATGTTCTTTTATCAAAGGAAAAGTTTCCATGTGATATGCGCGGCAATGGGGGCAGGTGAGTGAGGCATATTCAATAATGCGCACTGCGGCGTCTTTGTTGCCCAAAATATGATCACCAGGCTGGAATTCGAGCATATCTACAGTGGCAGAGGCTGCTGGAGCGGTTTTTTCTGTGCTGTGCTTCGTGGCGTCTTCTGCATAGGCGGCAGGTGACAGCGCCATTATGACGCCCGTAGCAAATGTGCCGGTAAAGCGTGTAAGTGCGTTAAACTTGTGCATAGTGACAATCCTTTAATTTATGGTAGATAGATAAGAGATACGGCCATAGTTATACGTGATTTTTAGCTTGGTGTTCAAGCGGCTTTGTTAATTATACGTATCAATCTTCCTTATCCCTCATTATTGCAGCGCCAAGAGAGCGAAGGGCATTGCGAAGCGCATCATCTTCAACCGTATTGGTGAGATCCTGCAAGGTTTCAGAGGCTTTTTGTGATAGGGGAGCGTATGTTTTTTTGCTGCGTATAGGTTTAATAGGTAGCGGGGCTTGGGTAATGTGTAGGGCAGCTACAGCGCGATAGCCAAAAAATGTGGCGATTTTTTCTAATATAATCGGTTCCAGATGCTGCACTTCCAGCGCCCAACCGGGTGCAACAGTGAGGTGCAAGGTACCATTATCGCGTTTGTTTTTTGCGAAAACGAGGCGTTTGGGTAAGGTTTTATTCGCCAGAACCTCTCCGGCGATGTGTCCCCATTCGGTAATTAGCCGCGACTCGGCAATGCCATGTTTACGAAACGCAGGTTTGGTTGCTTGCTCCACTGCTTTGTGCAGCGGCGTTGGCAACTGGGAATAGCGGCGATAGCTATCTTTGGCCATACTGCATACCGCGATCTGTTTTAACCGCATAAGCAGGAGCGCCTGCTGCTAAAAGATCGCGTACGGGCGCGAAGCCTTTGCGGTGATGCGGGGTAATGCCATATTGCTGCATGGCAGATAAATGTTCTTTGGTGCCATAGCCGGCGTTGCGTTCCCATCCAAATCCTGTGTAAGTCTTGGCAAGCTCTGCCATAAGACGATCACGAGTGACTTTGGCAGCAATAGAGGCGGCGGCAATAGAAAGGCTTATGCTATCACCCTTGACAATGCATCGCGTGGGACAAGAAAGCTTGGGTGGCTGATTGCCGTCAATTAAAGCGATGGTAGCATCAACTCCTAGCTTATCGTAAGCCCGGGTCATAGCGAGTTTGGTCGCGCCTAGAATATTTAATGCTTCGATTTCTTTTTCATCGGCCACGCCAATTTCTATGCGGCAATGTTGCATAAGCGTATCAAACAATGCATCGCGCTTTTTGAGGCTAAGCTTTTTTGAGTCGTTAATGCCATGGGGTATAGTACTGGCATCTAAGATAGCAGCCGCAGCCATGACTGGCCCCGCTAAGGGGCCGCGCCCCACTTCATCAATAGCGACTATAATTCCGCTATATTCGGACTCAATACTAAAATCAGGACTTATTGCCATGCATTAGGTTTTCTTCTTTAGTGATTGTTTTATTGTGATTAAATCTTTCCATGCGTGAGCCTTGTGTGCAGGCTGTTGCATGAGATAAGAGGGGTGAAATATTGCATAGCTTTCGATAGGTTTGTCTAGATATGCATTGGTGTATTGATAGCTTTTGCCGCGCAAGCGACTAATTCCAGACGGGCTGGCTAATAAGCTGGAAGCACTTACGCCTCCGACCATCACCAGAATTTTTGGTTGCACTAAAGCAATATGCTTTTGTACGAACGGGCGGCAGGTTTCCAGCTCCTCGCTATTGGGAGCGCGGTTTCCGGGGGGGCGCCAATACACAATAGATGATAAATAAGCGGAATCGTGACGATCCAAAGCAATTGCGGCGAGCATTTTATCAAATAATTTACCGCTTTCACCGCTAAATGGTGCGCCTTGGTTGTCATCGTCTTCGTTCGGTGCTTCACCAACGAACATAATGGCTGCGTGCGGATTTCCCTGACCAAAAACAGTTGTGCTTGCTAGTTTTTTTAAAGGGCATCCTTCAAAATTTTCGAGTGCGGTTTTTAATGCGTCAAGCGTAGCGCATTCGGCAGCTATTTGCTGTGCCTCTTCTATCAGCAGTGCTGTAGCTTTTGTTGGAACACTGAGGCTGGTAGGCGCACGGGGTGTCCGCGTTGCAGCGGGGGTTAGCGGTGGCGGTGCAGTAGGCTTTTTTGTGGGCGCCGCAGGTGGGTTTGTTTTTGCTTTATTGGTATGTTGGGGCAGCGAAAAGAAGTTCACCGCATCGTTGTCAATGGCTTCATCTACGCCGGTATCTGCATACCATTGCAGCATAGCCAGTGCATCTTGTCTGGTTTGTGGTTTTGTAACTGCGTGTCCCATAGTATTGGTATACTTTATCTGCCGGACATTGACCAGTATCTATTCAATCGCTTATTGCTTATTTACAAGCAAACAAGAATACGTTTTGATACAGGCAATGAATAAATACAACAAGGATGATGCATGAGCGAGCAAACTCAACCCACTGAAGAACAAATTGAAACCATGGATTGCGATGTGCTGATTGTAGGTGCGGGGCCATCGGGGCTTTCTGCTGCAATACGTTTGAAGCAATTGGCAAATGAGCAAAATCAGTCACTTGAAGTGGTGGTGGTAGAAAAAGGGTCTGAAGTAGGTGCGCATATTCTCTCGGGAGCGTGTATCGAAACCCGCGCACTTGATGAACTTATTCCGGATTGGAAAGACAAGGGCGCGCCGCTGACGGTGGAGGCTACCCATGATGAATTTATATTCCTTTCAGAAAAAGGCAGCATTAAACTGCCCACTCCACCGCAAATGCACAATAAGGGAAACTATATTGTTAGTCTGGGGAATTTTGCGCGCTGGTTGGGGCAGCAAGCCGAAGCGCTGGGTGTACAAGTATTCGCCGGATTTCCCGCTGCTGATTTAGAAATAGAGGGCGGCAACGTGACGGGCATTTTAACCGGCGCGTTTGGTATTGGCAAAGATGGCACAAAAAAGGCAGGCTATCAGCCACCTATGCGCTTGAAAGCAAAATATACTATCTTTGCTGAAGGGTGTCGTGGTTCGCTATCGCAGCGGCTGATGGAAACATTCGACTTGCGTAAAGGTATAAATCCACAAACTTACGGTTTAGGCATAAAAGAATTATGGGAAGTGGCACCTGAGAAGCATAAACAAGGTACAGTGACTCACACGGTTGGCTGGCCGATGGATAATAAAGCCTATGGTGGATCGTTTATCTATCATGCAGAAAATAATCAGGTTGCGATTGGCTATGTGGTTGGTCTGGATTATGAAAATCCGTATCTTGACCCGTACATGGAATTTCAACGGTTTAAAACCCATCCAAAAATTAAAACGTTGCTTGAGGGGGGACGACGCATTGCGTATGGAGCGCGTGCCTTGAATGAAGGTGGTGTGCAGTCTATTCCTAAACTCGCGTTTAATGGCGGGGTGTTAACCGGCTGTGCTGCGGGGTTTTTGAATGTTCCGAAAATTAAAGGCACCCATACCGCTATGAAAACCGGTATGTTGGCGGCTGAGAGTATTTTTGCCGCATTGGGCGAAGGGCGCTCCCACGATACCGTAACTGCCTATGAAGAGGCATTCAAAGCCTCATGGGTATATGAAGAGCTGTATAAAGTGCGCAATATACGCCCCTCATTCAAAAGCGGGTTGTTGCTGGGGCTTTTATATGCAGGAATCGATACATTGCTGTTGCGCGGCAAAGCGCCATGGACATTGCAACATGCGCATTCGGATAACAAAGCGACCCGCAAAGCAAAATCGAGCAAGAAAATTACTTATCCCAAGCCCGATGGAGTGCTTACATTCGATCGCATGTCGTCGGTATTCTTGTCGAATACGAATCATGAAGAAGATCAGCCGTGCCATTTGCGCTTAAAAGATAGTTCGATCCCTATCAATTATAATTTGCCCGAATATGCCGAACCCGCGCAACGCTACTGTCCTGCCGGTGTGTATGAGGTCGTAGAAGAAAATGGTAAGCCACGGTTTCAGATTAATGCGCAAAACTGTGTGCATTGTAAAACTTGCGACATTAAAGACCCGAAACAAAATATTGTATGGGTCACACCCGAGGGGGGTGGCGGCCCGAACTATCCGAATATGTAGGGAAGGCCAGCTTGCAAAGCAGGCAAATAAAAACCGGCGCCTTTTTTGTAAAAGGTTTCGCCGGTTTTCTGGTGCTCGATTGTGTAATCGCGCCGCTTGTAGCTTAGATGCTTTGGAAAGGAATGGGATTATTGGTGCGGGAATCCATCACCATTTTACCATCTTCATAGGCGGCGGCCATGTAGCGTGTGTTCTCGTTAATGAAGAGAACAGGCTTTACTTTTTTGCCGTTAAAAAGCGTGTCTTTGCTCTTGGTACGGTTCAGTGGGTTATTTTTACTGCTCATTTGTCTTCACTTCCATTAGTTTAGTGGCTATAATAAAGAATCTCAAGTGCTGCATAATATTTAAAATGGCGCGTGTGGCAAGCACTTTTTGCATCTACTGAGTAGCAGTAGATCATGGTTATGCTTTAAACATTAGCAGGTAGCAAAAAATTCATGTCTGAAAAATCAAACATTCCATCGCAAACCCCCGTCACTAAAAAACGCCGTAATTATTTCGTTCTTCAAAGTCTTATGGGCATTGCAGCCGTTGGTGTAATTGGTTTGTCGGTGAGCGTTCCCAAGCCCGTAGCTACGATTAAAGAACATATCGATCAATATCAAAGCTATGCTTATACCCCAATTTTTTCGGCAGGCCCCACGGGAAGTTACCTTTCTGGACGCTATGCCGCAAATAATGGCGATTTTAAAAATGCCGAAAAGTTTTTAGCGCGCACGCTGCAAATGGATCCGGCAAACATGGAAATTGCTGGATATACCTATCGCATGCATTTGATTACCGGTGATATGGATGGCGCGGCCGAGATGGCTAAAATGCTCTATGAAGCCAGCGACGACGAATCAAACCCCGAAATTATGGTGCTGCTGTCTTATGTAAAGCAAGGCGATTATGAAAATGCACGTAAAGTAGCCGCTACGTTTGATAAGTCGGGTTTTAATCTGGTGGTGCTGCCATTAATGAATGCGTGGCTGGACTTTGCCGAAGGCAAGTTGATTACCCCCGTCACACTGGATGACAGCCTAAAGAGCATAGTAGAATTTGCACCGTTTATTTATTATCAAACCGCGCTTATAAATGACTTGGCCGGATTTGAAGATGTGGCGCTAGTGCAATACGAAGAAGCGTTACATTTATCGCGCAACATGCCCTATCGCGTAGTGGAAGTACTGGGAAATCTTTATGCCCGTAAAGGGGAGTGGGATAAAGCCGAATCGCTCTACGAGCGGTATCGCAAACAAAACCCAGATTCGGTGTTGATCGCGCCAAAGCTTGCAGAAAATGCCAGAAAAGATAAATCTCCGGCGCGTTTAGTGGCCAATATGCGCGAAGGAATGGCAGAAATATTTTTCAGCACTGCAAGCATTTTGAATAATGAAAATTTAAATGAAGAAGCGCTGATTTACATTCAACAGGTATTATATTTGAACCCTAATTTTTCTGCAGCACGTCTTATGCGTGGCACTATTTATGAAGAATTAGGCCGCTATAACGAAGCGCTGGCAGATTATGATAACCTGACAAAAGCTACGCCATATTATCACAAAGGGCAGTTACGCAAGGCATATACGCTCAATTCTATGGAAAAGAACGATGAAGCATTGGCATTACTGGCAGAGCTGGCGCAAAAAATGCCATCGCGTTATCAGGTGCAGCTCACACGCGGTGATATTTTAATGCGCGCTAAACGTTATAATGATGCAAGTCAGGCCTATACTGCGGCATTGGATGCCATTAAGGATGTAAAAGGCGAACATTGGCCAATTTATTATGCTCGTGGCATTAGCTATGAACGTACGAATGAATGGGAAAAAGCCGAAAGCGATTTTCTTAAAGCATTGGAGATCGAACCAGGTCAGCCGGATGTATTGAACTATCTCGGATATAGCTGGCTAACGCAAAATATGCGCGTTCAAGAAGCGCGCAATATGATTGAACAAGCAGTCAAAGCGCGTCCATCAGATGCACATATTATCGACAGTATGGGCTGGGCTCTCTATGCGTTGGGTGAATATGATATGTCGGTAGATTATCTGGAACGCGCTATCGAACTTATGCCTACCGATCCGACAGTGAACGATCATTTGGGCGATGTGTACTGGCGCATGGGTCGCAAAATTGAGGCGCGTTATCAATGGAAGCGTGCGCTGCTATTCGATCCAGAGCCGCAGCATGCTGAAGAGTTGTCGCTCAAGCTGGTCAATGGATTGCCGCCACATGAAACGTTGCAAACAGCAGAAAACGAAACTCCTGTTAAACGTGCAGAAGTGCGTCAAAACTAATTTTTATTGTGCGACGTTGCTGTAATTCATGCCATATTCTTTGATTGCTAACGAAACTGCCTATGCCAAAATCAATCTGGCATTGCAGCTTGTCGTGCAGCTGCCAAATGGCTACCACCAACTTGACAGTGTGGTGGGATTTATTGATATTGGCGACCATCTGCAGGCTAGCGCTGAAATGGATGGCACTATACGCCTCGCCATTGAGGGTATTTATAGCGAAGGTTTATGTAGCGAGAATAATTTGGTGATACGCGCCGCTCAATGCTTGCAGCAGCATGCCAATTTATCAGTTGGGGCTCATATTCGACTCACAAAAAATATTCCGGTTGGGGCTGGATTGGGGGGCGGCTCTGCAGATGCTGCAGCCAGTTTACGCCTGTTGAACCGCGTATGGAACTTGCGCTATAGCACCGCCATGCTGGCAGAAATCAGCGAGGAATTAGGGGCAGATGTACCCGCTTGTGTTTTTTCACAATCAACGCGTATGGAGGGTGTGGGTGAACAGCTTAGCCCGCTCCCGCATGTTCCGGCATTACCGATTGCGGTGGTGTATCCCAATATTCCATTATGGACACCCGATGTATATACTGCGTTGCACGGCAAGGGATTTTCTGGCCGTCTTTCTAACATTCCGGCCATTGGTGCAACCTCGAAGCAATGGTTGGATTGGCTACACGCACATGCGAATGATTTAGAAGCCCCGGCAATGCAGTTGAATAATCAAATTATTGCTATGCTCAAACAGCTTGCAAGCACACAAGGCTGTGTGTTGTCACGAATGTCGGGCAGTGGCAGCGCGTGTTTTGGAGTATTCGAAAACGCCCACAGCGCGGAGTTAGCAGCGCAAGAAATACAAACTGCGCAACCCAAATGGTGGGTGCGCAGTTCGCATATACTCGGTATGTAAGCTATTTAGATAGCTTAGCTTTTTTCTTCTTTTTTCGCAGCGCGTACGGCATTAACCTGTTGTTGCAATGCTTCGTAAGATACCGCACCCGGAATCACTTCTTCGCCAATAATGAATACTGGTACACCTTGCGATCCCATACGAGCGGCAAGCTTTTGAGTTTCATCAATGTGGTTTTTAACGCGGTCTGAATTCATCATTTTAACGAATTTATCAGTATCCACGCCAAAGCCTTCGGCTACGGATGAAAGCGTGGCTTCATCAAATTTTCCACCTAAGCGGAATAAGGCGTTATGGTAATCGAAATAATGTTTAGGCTCTAAATAATACATTGCCAGCGAAGCGCGGGCAGCATCTACCGAATTCGGAGCAAGCATTGGATTTTCTTTAAAGATAAAGTTCACCTTTTTATCGGCGTCCATGAGTTTCTGCACGGTGGCTAGCGAGCGTTTGCAGTAGCCGCAATTATAATCGAAAAATTCAACTACGGTTACGTCGGCATTTTCGGGGCCAATTTTAGGGGAATCTTTGTCTTTGTAGAGCGAGCTGCTATAAGCCTGCACCACTTGGCGAGCGCGCTCAGCTTTGTTGCGTTGCTCAGCAACCTGCATTTGCTGCACCGATTCAATAATAATTTCCGGCTGCTCCATCAGGGTTTTAGCAATAAGTTCCTTAATTTCGCTTTCGGTGAAAGTGCGTGATTTTTCCTGAGCATTGGCGCTTAATGGCGCTACTGCAGCTACGGCAATGGTTAGGGCGGCTAGGTTATGACGCAAACGCATGGTGAACTCCTTATTCAAATGATATCCGTCAGGGGCGATAATGGGAGCTAGCTTAGACAAAAAAGCTTGGCTTGTATAGAGATTCTGGCAGTTAGCTTTCTTTCTTTTTGTCTTTTTTCAATTTTAATGCCTGTCGGCGCAAATCCTGCGCACGCAATTGTGCGGGACTGCCCACTAAAATATGATTATTTGCAATATCAAGCTGGCCAATGGCTTGATCGGGTTTGTTGATCAACACGGCTTCTTCTGCCAATGCCAGATGCGAAAGCGCAAGTCGGCCATCGCGACCATAGGCGGTAGCAAGCAATCGCCACGCCTGTGGATTCTTTTTGTCGGCACTGCTAGCATATTCGAGCGCACGAATCGCAGCGGGCAAATCATTTTTATTTTCGCTGGCGAGTAATACGCGGCCATATTCGGTGCGTATGAGTGGCGCGTCTGGCATAAGCTGTACCGCCTTACTATAAGCTTCACGTGCAGGCTCTAGGCGGCCACTCTCAAATAAAATCTGGCCTTTTAATTCGTTAAAATAGGGATCATCCGGATTCTTTGTTAGCAATGCATCCATTTCTGCAATGGCTTCGTCTGGCTCTATGAGGCGGTGATAGGCAACAGCGCGAGCATAGCGTGCCTTAACGGATGTATCTGAAAGCGGGTATTTTTGAATTACTCTTGAGGGGTCTTCTAAAAAACCTTCCAGTTTGCCTAACAGGCGATCTTGCATCTCGGTATAATGACTAGGGGCGGTACCACTGGCAATGGGAGACTGGTTGACATGATTACGGATATGCATAATCCGTTCTTTGCTAAGCGGGTGGGTGCGTATATACGGATCGCTATCTGCACCTATTTTGCGATATTCCTGCTTACGTAATATTTCGAACATTTGCAACATGCCGCTAGCGCTTATGCCAATTGCATCCATATAGTGTAATGCGGCTTGATCAGCCGCTTCTTCGTTGGCGCGGGTAAAGCTATACATATTTTTCATAGCAATGTTTTGGCTGCCACTCATCACGGCGGCACCTACATCACCAGCGCCAGCGCCCATAGCGGCTGCGCCCAATAATGTGCCAAGCAGTGCTTGCAACTGTGCGCGCTCTACTTCGTTGGTGGTGCGCACTAAGTGTCCTCCGGCAATATGGCCGGTCTCGTGCGCTATCACACCAATTACCATTTCGGGCGTTTCAGATTGCATCAACAATCCGGTATTAATAAAAATATTGCTGCCGCCCATCACAAAGGCATTGATGGAAGGGTCATTGACAATGTATAGGCTAATAGAAGAGGGGGTAAGCCCAGCGCGTTGAAATATCGGTTCAGAATAGCTGCGTAGTGTATGTTCAATTTCGCTATCGCGTATTAAACCTGCGGCATTTGCTGTGCTGCTTAACAACGAAATTGCAAATACGGATAGGGAAAGCGCAGACAAAATCTTCTTATGCGATAATCTGGCTTTAAAAAAATGTTGCATTCAAAGTTCCCCTCAGGTTAGCTCAACTAGCTATAACATAGCCATAATCTCTTGGCACGAACAAAGGATACAGAAATGATGAAAGTTGCTGCCCGTGGTGCGGTTTCCCCTTTCCATGTGATGGAAGTCATGCGCGAAGCATGGGAGCATGAAGCTACGGGTGCAGATGTGATTCATCTTTCTGTTGGGCAACCCGCCGAAGAGGCGCCAGAAGCGGTGCGGCGCAAGGCGGCAGAGTTGCTGTTAAGTAAAGCCAACCTAGGTTATACGAATGCAATGGGCGTTACCCCTCTGCGAAAAAAAATCGCAGCGTTTTATCAGCAGCGCTATGATGTTGCTGTGCCATGGGAGCGGGTGGTGGTGACGATTGGATCTTCATCTGCATTTTTCATTAGTATGTTGGCAGCATTTGATCATGGCGATAGTGTGGCCATTGCTTTTCCGTGTTATCCGGCATATCCAAATATGCTGGAGGCAGCCGGGTTAAAGCCAGTATTTTTGCGCGCTGATGTCACAACTAACTTTCAACCAACCATAGAAATGTTGGAGGCATTGCCGAAAAAACCCGATGGTTTGATTATTGCCAGTCCGTCAAATCCGGCAGGAACAGTGATTGATCCGGTAGCATTTGCGCAAATAGTCCAATATTGTGATGCTAATGGCATACGGCTTATTTCTGACGAAATTTATCATGGCATCACGTTTGACGGGCATAAAGAAACCACCGCTGCCGCTTTGTCTGATACTGCGATTGTTGCCAACAGCTTTTCAAAATATTTTCTTATGCCCGGTTGGCGCTTGGGATGGGCAATTATGCCCGAAAATTTACTGCGATCCACGGAATGTTTATTGCAAAACTTTTTTATCTCGCCACCGGCTATCTCCCAATATGCTGCGATAGAAGTATTTGATTGCTTGAGCGAGTTAGATGATGTTGTAGCTGGCTATACCCGTAACAGGCAAGTGATGCTGGAAGCATTACCAAAGGCGGGGTTTACCGATTTATCGCCCTCGCAAGGCGCGTTTTATATTTATGCCGATGTGCATCAGCTTACCGATAATAGCGAAAAATTTTGCAGGGAAATGCTGCTCAAAACAGGCGTTGCCGCTGTTCCTGGGCATGATTTTGACCGTGAACAGGGCGCAAAATTTATGCGCTTTTCTTTTTGCGGTAAAGAAGATCGCGTGGCAGAAGCGATGGCACGTATCAGCGCGTGGCTGCAAAGTACATGAATATAGCACACAACAAAACGCGCCCATCAATACATTATGATGGGCGCGTTATGATTACATAGGCGATTATTCTACAATGCGGCGCCACCAACCTTTGCGGGCATTGTTCTTGTCTTCATTACTGGCTGCGGCTGTTTTACCAGAAGATGGCTCGAATGATTTATGCGCTGGTTGTGGGGCAGCAGTTTTGGCTGCCACTACGGTTGCGCTTTCCTGCTTAGGCTCTTTAGCTGGAGGCGTTTTTGCTTTAACTTCCTGTGTGTTATCAGTAGCTTTAGGCGCTTTATTTGCGGCTGGCTTTTTTGCCGCGGGTTTTCTAGTCGCAGGTTTTTTAGCCGCCACAGGTTTTTCGTCGGTATTGGCGGCAGTGACATCGTTATTTTCTGCTACTGCTTTTTTAGGACGTCCCGGACGTTTACGCGCAGGCTTTGGTGCATCTCCTTCTGCCGTGTCGTTTTTAACAGTATTGTCTGCATCAACCTTGCTATTAACCGCTTTTTTGCGCGGCTGACGCTTTGGCTTTGCTTCGGCAACAGCGGGTGCGTTTTGCTCTACATTAGAAGAGTTATCTTCCGTTTTTTCGGAAGGTGTAGGTTTGGGCGAGTTTTCCTGATTGCCCTGTTCAGCGTCATGTTGCTGGGCATTAGGATTATTGTTCTCGTTTTGTTGCGAACGATCATCCCGATTGCGCCCTCCACGACGGCGTCCGCCACGACGGCGGCGACGTGGCTTTTCATTGCCATCATCGTCATGGGTGGCCGCAGGTTTATTTGCCTGATCAGTTTTCTGATTTTCTGCCGCAGCTTCGTCTTTATCCTGATTATGCGTATTGTCGTTGTTATTTTTGGCATTGGGGTGCGGTGTACGTTCGCGCTTGCGTTTGCGAGGGCGGTTGCGCTTACCAGAAGCAGGAATACCATCCATGCCGTTTATTTCAGTTTTTTGACCTTCGGCAGTATAGCGTTCTAAAATAAATGAGGTGGCGCTCAGGAAATTTTCTCCGACTTCGATAGTAACCTGAAGATTGTGGGTTTTTTCTAACTCTGACAGACGTGTGCGCATGGTATTAAGTAAATACATCGCAATGGCAGGCTGCACTTTGAGCTTCATATGCGCATAATCTTGTGTCGAAGCCTCTTTTTCGAGGTAGCGCAATAATTGTATGCCCTGTGCATCGGGGGTTAGCACAAAGCCACGCCCTTCGCAATAGGCGCAGGAATGGGTGTTGGTTTCTGCCAGTGACGGGCGCAAACGTTGCCGTGACATTTCCAGTAAGCCAAACGCACTGATGCGACCCAATTGAATTTTCGCCCGATCAGATTTAAGCGCATCTTTTAGCTGGCGTTCTACGGCGCGGCGATTTTTGTAATCGAACATATCAATGAAATCAATCACCACCAGTCCGGCCAAATCGCGAAGACGCACTTGTCGTGCAATTTCCTGAGCAGCTTCTAAATTGGTTTTAAGTGCAGTTTCTTCTACATTGCGCTCAGTAGTAGAGCGGCCTGAATTGACATCAATAGAAACCAGTGCTTCGGTGGGGTTAATAACAATTGATCCGCCAGATTCCAGCTTAACCTGAGGCTCATGCATACGCAGCAACTGATCTTCTGCGTCATAGGCATAAAAAATCGGGGTGAGTTCATTGTGGTATTTAATGCGCGCCGCGTGGCTGGGCATCATTAGTTTCATAAATTCTTTAGAGCGTTTATAGGCATGTTCGCCTGCTACGATTACTTCTTTAATGTCGCTGGAATATAAATCCCGCAACGAGCGTTTTACAATATCGGCCTCCTCATATACGAGGGCAGGCGCGGTAGAAGAAATAGTCAATTCGCGGATTTGATTCCATAGCTTAAGCAGGTAATCATAATCGCGTTTAATTTCGGCGCGGGTGCGGTCTATTCCTGCGGTACGTATGATGGCACTCATGCCATTGGAGCTACGAATTTCTTCTGAAATAGCTTTTAATCGCTTGCGGTCTTCGCTGCTGGATATTTTGCGCGAGATTCCACCGGTTTTCGGGGAGTTCGGCATTAATACGCAATAACGGCCTGCCAGAGAAATATAGGTCGAAAGGGAGGCGCCTTTATTGCCGCGCTCTTCTTTAATAACTTGTACCAGCATTACCTGATTACGTTTGATCACTTCTTGAATTTTATAGCGGCGCAAAAATGATGCTTTGCGGCGGCGTGTAAACTCATCGTCATCAGCTAAGGCTTCTACATCGGCCTTATCGTCAGAACCAGAAGTAACGTTTTCCACGTCATCATCATCGTCGTCTTCATCACCGTTATTCCCATTGGCTGTGTTATTTTTTGTATCTTTTTTATCGTCGCCGCTTACGCTTTCATGAACTTTCTCCAGCAGATCTTCAACAATATCGGATTTTTCGGCGGGATTTGCGGCAATTGGCTCTTGCAAATAGGTGTTGGCGATATCTTCTTCGCTTAGCTCGCCTTTATCTTCTACCGCGCCAATTTCGGATTGATCGTCTTGAGGGCGACGGTTGCGCCCCCCACGACGACGGCCACGGCGGCCACGCGGGCCACGATCACGGCGATTGTTATTGTCTTCCGAATCGTCGTCATCATTCGTGTCATTGGTTTCTTCAGCAGCTTGTTCAGCAGCCACTTCTTCAATGAGCTTTTGACGATCTTCTACTGGAATCTGGTAATAATCGGGGTGAATTTCTGAAAACGGCAAGAAACCTTGACGATCACCACCATATTCTACGAATGCTGCCTGAAGGGATGGCTCGACACGCGTAACTTTTGCCAGATAGATATTGCCTTTATTTTGCGTTTTGCTGGTCGCGCTTATGTCAAATTCATGTATTCGGTTGTCGTCTGCAATAATGACGCGTGTTTCTTCTGCGTGTGTTGCATCTATTAATAAACGTTTATTCGTCATAGCCAGTTTTACTCCATAGTAAAACCTCTGCTATGGGCTGTGGTCAGTCCGCAGTTCTCCTGATATTCTGTCTTGTCTGAAGCTTGATGGGTATTTGCATCCGCTATGTTTTTCCGACTAAAATCTATGTTCTACGATGTGACTAAAATGACCATCCCAATGAAGAGGTCCGTGTGATTAAATAATGTTAAACTCGTTTCTGCGGAAATTGGCTGGCGTTGTATTTGCCGCGCCGTTTCCGGAAAATATATTTCGCTGTGATCTCTCATCACCTTATCATCTGTTTGCCGCCGCTTTGTTATCCAGCGTTAAAAGCTTGTTTTAATGCAGTATTAAGGACAATGCTAAGCGGTATCTGCGCGTATTCGCATATGGCTAACTTTTACAATATAGACATGTGCTTTGATTTTAACAATCGTATTTATATAATGTTGCAAATAAAAGCCGCGACAGGCACAACTAAACCTGTCAAAAAGGCAACATACACCACATAATAAAGCAGCTTTCATGAGACAATTTGGCATAATTACACAATTTTTGCGTTGCATATCCATCGTGCTATGTATGTTTTATGCTGTGGGGGCAATGGCGCAAACCGCTACGGATCCACTTGTGAGTAAAGTAGATGTGCAGTCTTCTGGCGGACTGGATCGCATCGTACTGCATATTTCGCAGGCAATTTCTTATGATGCATTTGGCTTGAGCAACCCCGGACGCATTGTGATAGATATGCCTTTGCTAAATTGGAAAGCTCCAACTGGGCTGCCTGCCAATTATAATGGCATGATATTAAAAAATATTCGCATTGCACGATTTAATGCGACCACTATGCGAATGGTGTTTGATTTAGCGCTTAGTGCCGAGCTGGATGAGGTGAGTGTCATAAATCAGGGTGTAAATAAGCCTTTTTTAATGGTATTTGATGTGGTGACACCTGAATATACTGCCGCAGCAAATCCGGAGGAATCTGAAGTTATTACACCAGCGCCAGCTTCTGAACCCCTGATAGATACAAAAACAGAGCAAAAAGTTGTCTCGCAAAATACGCCACCCGAACAGTCATGGCGTAAATCTGCGCCCACTCCTGCAGCTATTCGTAATTCATCGGCCATTGCTACCGGCGCCAGACCTGCAACTGATTGGGCAGAGTTGGCAGAACGCGCCAGTGAAGTAGTGCCACTGCCTGAAAATGTGCCTTTCGCTACAGCGCCTGTACCTGTGTTCCGCCCTCAGGATACGGCAAAGCGCGTGGTGGTTATTGATGCAGGGCATGGCGGGCGCGATCCCGGTGCAACTGGTGTAAAAGGCACAAAGGAAAAAGAGGTGACGCTGTATTATGCTAAGGCGCTGCGCGATGCATTGCTAAGCACCGGACGTTATGATGTAGAGCTTACCCGTGATTATGATACATATGTGATGTTGCGGGAGAGATTAGCCATGGGGCGACGTGCTAAAGGCGACATCTTTATCTCGGTGCATGCGGATGCCGCAGAAAACCACAGCACCCGTGGCTTGTCTATATATACGCTATCAGAAACTGCATCAGATAAAGAAGCGGCTGCGCTGGCAACACGCGAGAATAAAGTGGATATCATTTATGGCATGAATCTATCCAGCGAACATAAAGACGTTACTGAAATTTTGATTGATCTGGCCCAGCGTGAAACCAAAAATAAATCTACTAAACTTGCAGAGATTCTGCTGGAGGCTTTGGGCAAAAAGGTAAAGCTTTTGCCTAATACCCATCGTTACGCAGGTTTTGCGGTGCTAAAAGCGCCAGATGTACCCTCGGTTTTGATCGAATTAGGGTTTTTATCTAATCGCAAAGATGAAGCATTAATTACCAGTAGTAATTATCGCAAAGAATTGGTAAGTGCATTGGTGCTTGGTATAGATAATTATTTTTCATACCAAAAAAACAGGCAATAAAAATAGTGGCATGGCGCGAGGCTTTGCTGTTATGATGCCGCCGATTTCTCATGAAGGCAATACATAAGGATAACCGTGTAAATGCTACGTTTGCTTGCTACAGGTCTGGTAACATTAATGACGCTTGGCATGATTGGCGGCGTGGCGGCATTCCTTGTGCTACAGCATTATGGCAGCGATTTGCCCAGCATTGAGAAGCTAAAAAACTATGAACCCGATACTGCATCGCGTCTTTATGCAGGTAACGGGCGTTTGCTGGTAGAATATGCCACACAAAATCGTATTTTTGTGCCGATTGAGGCCATGCCAAAACGTGTGATACAGGCATTTTTATCCGCAGAAGATAAAAATTTTTACAAACACCCTGGCGTGGATTTTTTGGGTGTAGTGCGCGCTGTAGCTACTAATGTGGGAAATATGGGAAGCGATGCGCGTCTGGTGGGCGCTTCTACTATTACACAGCAAGTAGTAAAGAATTTTTTGCTTACGAACGAGCAATCATTTGAGCGCAAAATTAAAGAAGCGCTTTTGGCATTTCGTATCAGTAAAGTGCTTAAAAAAGATACAGTGTTAGAGCTGTACCTCAATGACATTTATCTGGGTTTTGGCTCATATGGTGTGGCATCTGCGGCATTGAATTACTTTAACAAATCACTGGATGAACTTACGTTAGAGGAAGCTGCTTTTTTGGCAGCACTGCCCAAGGCGCCGGCAAACTATAATCCGCATAAACATTATGAGCGCGCTAAATCCCGCCGTGATTGGGTGATAGAACGCATGGAAGAAGATAAATATATCAGTGATGAAGAGGCAGAAGAAGCCATTGCTAAGCCTATTTTAACCCGTGAACAGGATGCCACAGAATTTGCTGTAGCATCGTTTTTTGCAGAAGAGGTGCGCCGTAAACTGGTGGATATGTATGGCTCTGACAGCTTATACAAAGGCGGGTTAACAGTACACACCACGGTGAACCCTGCCATGCAAAAGCTTGCCCGCAATGCGTTGCGTAATGCGCTTATCGACTATGATCGTCGCCATGGATATCGCGGTGTAGTACGCACTGTGAGCATGGATAGCTGGCTGAATCAATTACGTGATTTCGCCGAATTGCGTAGCGTGCCTCTGATTGAAAATGAGCGATTGGGTGTGGTGCTAAGCATGAGCAATGCATCGGCGCGTATTGGCTTTACAAATGGGCTTGATGGTACATTGCCATTTAGCGGAATGAAATGGGCAAAAAGCGCCGCCAGTAAACCGGATGATATTGTGAATGTGGGTGACGTGGTGATTGTTGCACCTAGCGATGAGAGTAAAGAAAACTACGAACTTAGGCAGGTGCCGGCGGTGAATGGCGCGATGATGGTGATGGATCCGCATACCGGACGCGTTTTAGCAATGGTGGGTGGCTATAGCTATGAAAACACTGAATTTAACCGCGCTACCCAAGCACAACGCCAACCCGGATCGGCCTTTAAACCTTTTGTTTATCTTGCGGGCTTAGAAAGAGGCTTTACTCCATCAACCATTATTCTGGATGCGCCTATCAGCATTAATCAAGGTCCAGGATTGCCTATGTGGCAACCTAAAAACTATGGCGGTGATTTCTTAGGCCCAGCGACCTTACGCAAAGGTTTAGAAACTTCCCGTAACGTTATGACAGTAAGACTTGCGCTGCAAATTGGCATTAAAGGCATCCTTGACGTTGCGTATCGCTTTGGTATTTATGACAAGTTGCCGCCGCAGTTTTCTGTTGTGCTAGGGTCGCAGGAAACCACCTTGGTGCGCTTGGTGAATGCCTATAGCATGTTGGTTAATGGCGGCAAAAAAGTAGAACCTGCTTTGATTGAACGTATACAGAACCGCAAAGGAAAAACCATTTTCCGACGCGATGTTCGTGTGTGTGAAAATTGTGTGGCAGAAACGGCATCGTCTTATGTTAGCCCTGTTCCACCAATACCTGATGATAATCGCGAGCAAGTGGTCGATCCGCGTGTGGCGTATCAGGTAGTGTCAATGATGGAAGGCGTAGTGCAGCGCGGCACAGCCACCCGTGCGCGTGTACTGAATCGGCCATTAGCCGGAAAAACCGGAACAACAAACGATAGCCGAGATGCATGGTTTATTGGATACACGCCTGATTTGGTGGCAGGGGTATATATTGGTTTTGATAACCCACGTACTTTAGGCAAGCGCGAAACTGGTGGCCGTGTGGCATTGCCAGCGTTTATAGATTTTATGCAAAATGCGCTTAAAGACACACCATCTGTGCCGTTTCGTATTCCTGATGGTATTCGTTTGATTAAACTAGACCGTAATACCGGTTATGTGCCCGGGCCAGATACGCAGCCTAAAGACATTATTTTGGAGGCGTTTAAACAAAATCAACGTCCGGGTTCTGCCCCAATAATGGATTATTCTTCGCCTGCTTATATGGAAGGGCAAATGCCTGACCAGAATTCTGCTTTACCTTATGAGGCGCCCGCTGATAACACACCGTCTTCTCCCGTGGTAGGCACAGGCGGTTTGTATTAATTATTTTTTCTGAGGAAGCTATGAAAGCTGAAATTGTTACGCTTATTGATGAAATCAAGCAGTCGCTCGCACTGCTGAGGAGGTATCTTTGACTGGGATAATGCCCTGCGCCGCCATGATGAGCTGAATACACTGGCCGAAGACCCAAACTTATGGAGCAATCCTTCAGAAGCACAAAAGCTTATGAAAGAGCGCAATCATCTCGATCAGATGATTACCGGTTGCAACGAGTTGTTTACCTCTTTAGAAGACAATGTCGGTCTTATCGAGTTGGGCGAAGAAGAAGGCGATGAACAGATAGTAAAAGAAGCCGAGAATGCCCTGCATGCCTTGGCCAAAAAATCCAGCCGCTTAGAAATCGAAAGCCTGCTCTCCGGCGAAGCAGACAGCAACGACTGTTTCTTGGAAGTGCATTCCGGTGCGGGTGGTACCGAAAGTCAGGATTGGGCTTCGATTTTGCTACGCATGTATATGCGCTGGGCAGAGAAAAACTCCTATAAAGTAGAGTATGTCGAAGAAACTCCAGGCGAAGAAGCGGGCATTAAATCGGCCACGATCAAAGTGAGTGGCCATAATGCCTATGGCTGGATGAAAACCGAAAACGGGGTGCATCGCTTGGTGCGTATCTCACCATTTGATAGCAATGCCCGCCGACACACCAGCTTCTGTGGTGTGGCTGTTGCTCCGATTATTGATGATGAAATCGAAATTGAAATTAATGAAAAAGATTTGCGAGTAGATACCTATCGCGCTTCAGGTGCAGGCGGTCAGCATATTAACAAAACCGAATCAGCCGTGCGTTTTACGCATATTCCCACCGGTATTGTGGCGGCGTGTCAGGCGGGACGCTCTCAGCACAAAAACCGTGAAGAAGCCATGAAAATGTTGCGAGCCAAAATGTATGAAGCAGAGCTAAAAAAACGTGAAGCCGCTGCGGATGCCGTGCAGGCTGAAAAAACCGATAATGCATGGGGACATCAGATTCGCTCTTATGTGCTGCATCCGTACCAAATGGTAAAAGATGCACGTACGGGAGTAGAAAGCAGCGACTCGCAAGGCGTACTCGATGGCGATTTAGATGCGTTTATGTCGGCAGCGCTGGCAGAGCGGGTAAAAGGGCTGGGTGAAAAAAGCAGTAATGGCTAATTCACCCGTTTCCAAAAAATACACACTTGATTACCAACCAGATAAACTAATCCCCGCAGGATGGGGGGCGTATATCCGCATGGTTATTAAGCGTAATCCGCGTTTGTGGGCGTTCTTGCTATTTACCGATGTGATTCACGCAGTCCGCTATCCTGTGGCGTTTTATTTTATTGGTAAGGCCATTGATTTATTGCTTAATAGCGGATCATCAAGTCATATCCCCGATGGAGTTTGGCACTATTGCGCGCTAATTTTTGGCACGTTATTTGTGGGCGAAATGTGCCATTTATTGCCGCATTATTATACGTTCGATTGGATGAAACGCGCCCGCGCCACATTACGCAGCGACATGCTGGCCTATACTCTCGACCATTCTTATACCTATTTTCAGAATCACTTTGCCGGAGGGCTGGCGCGTAAAATATCCGAAGGCGTGGAGAAAGTGCCGCAGCTTAACACGCAGCTACGCTGGGAGATTTTTCTGCCCGTAGTCGGTATGATCAGTTCGGCAGGATTACTTTTTGAAGTGTCGTGGATTTATGGTGTTGCAGCGTTTGGATTTTTGCTGTGCATTGTCACACCAATTTTCCTTAAACGCAAAAAGCTATTGCAAAAAATCGAGCATTATTCCGATATTCGCTCACAGGTTTCGGGGCAGATTGTAGATACGGTCAGCAACATCGCTGCGGTTAAGGCATATGCCAACGAATCGCGGGAGATGGACGAGCATAACCGTATTACTGAACAGGAAATGCAGGCGTGGCATAAAATGATCCGCCTGTGGCTACTACTCGACAATTATCGCCGCATGACGTTGGTGATATTTGGCGCGGGGATGATGGTGGCGTGTGTTGTGGGCTATCAAAACGGCCTCTTAAGCGTAGGCGAAATCGCTACTGTTATGGGCATTAGTTTCAATTTCACAGGCATGGCGTGGATGATGAGCTTTGGCATTATTCATGTGTCAGAATCGCTGGGCTATCTAAGCGACACCCTAAAAACCATCGTCAATCCGCATAATATTACCGATGCACAAAACGCTAAGCCATTACAGGTGAAGGACGGGCGCATAGATTTTGAGCAGGTGAATTTTCACTATGGCGACAATCCTGTCTTTGTTGACTTGCAACTAACAGTGGCCGCCCATGAACGTATTGGCCTGATTGGTGCATCCGGTGCGGGTAAAACCACGTTGGTGAATTTGCTGCAACGCTTTTTTGATGTGCAGCAGGGGCAGATATGCATTGATGGCCAAGACATTGCTACAATAACCCAACAATCATTACGCGCACAAATTGCTACGATTCCGCAAGATACGTCGCTGTTCCACCGCACACTGCGCGATAATATCCGCTATGGTAAGCTTGGTGCCAGCGATGCGGATGTGGAAGCAGCGGCTAAAAAAGCCCATGCCCACGATTTTATTATGCAGTTGCCGTTGGGATATGAAACACCTGTGGGGGAGCGGGGCATCAAACTCTCGGGCGGGCAGCGGCAGCGCATTGCTATCGCCCGTGCGGTGTTGAAAAACGCGCCGATTCTTATTTTGGATGAAGCGACCTCGGCACTCGATAGCGAAAGTGAAAAGCGCATTCAAGAAGGACTCCATGAGCTGATGCAAGGACGTACAGTCATTGCCATTGCTCACCGCCTTTCGACCATTAGCCACATGGACAGGCTGGTGGTAATGGATGCGGGGGCGATTGTGGAGCAGGGCACACATAGCGAGTTATTAGCTGCAAATGGTGTCTATGCCCGTTTGTGGAATATGCAATCGGGTGGATTCTTGCCAGAATAAATAACTGAACACTGGATTGTCGTTCAGTTTTGAGGTATACACTCTGCCTTATGAATTCATTAGGTTTTGACAAATTACCAGCACAAACCCGAGTGGTTGTAGCAATGTCCGGCGGAGTTGATTCCTCTGTCGTGGCGGCGATGCTGCACGACGAAGGATATGACGTGGTGGGGGTGACGCTTCAGCTTTATGATCATGGTGCGGCGATTCAGAAAAAAGGTGCATGTTGTGCCGGACAGGATATTGCTGATGCCCGCCGTGTCTGCGATAGCCTGAACATTCCTCATTATGTTCTGAACTATGAAAGCCGCTTTAAGCAACAGGTGATGGATGATTTTGCCGATAGCTATCTCAATGGCGAAACTCCAATTCCGTGTGTGAAATGCAACCAAACGGTTAAATTTAAAGATTTGCTTGGCACAGCGCGTGATTTGGGCGCGGATTGTATGGCGACAGGGCATTATGTGCAGTGGCAGGCCGGAGAAGGTGGGCGAGCGCACATGCTTCGCGGAGCAGATAACGGCAAAGATCAAAGCTATTTTTTGTTTGCAACCACACAAGAACAGCTCGATTTTCTGCGTTTTCCCTTAGGTGGTATGCATAAAGACCAAACCCGCGCTTTAGCAGAAAAATATGGGTTAGCCGTAGCAGATAAACCAGATTCGCAAGATATTTGTTTTGTACCATCCGGCAACTATGTGTCGGTGATAGAAAAGTTACGCCCTGGTGCATGCGATCCGGGAGAAATCGTACATATCGATGGCCGTGTCCTTGGTACGCATAACGGTATTATAAACTACACCATAGGCCAACGCCGTGGTTTAGGCATCTCCGCTCCCGATCCGCTTTATGTGGTGAAAGTAGATGCGGCGCAAAAGCAGGTGGTTGTAGGGCCAAAAGAGGCTCTGCTGGAGGATCATCTTACTATAAAAGAAGTAAACTGGCTGGGTGGCGAGAATTTGCCAAAACAAGGGCTAGAGGTGGTAGTCAAGCTGCGCTCTACCCATGAAGGAAGCCGCGCAACGGTTTATGCACAAGATAATAAGCGTGCCGATATAGTGCTGCACACTCCATTGGACGCCATAAGCCCCGGACAGGCATGTGTGATGTATGATGGCGAGCGGATGATTGGTGGTGGGTGGATTGCCAGAAAAACTCTTGATTAAATAGAGCCTTCAATTGCGTGTATAAATATTAATCGTCAAATCGTCATCAATCCCTTTATGGGTAAAATCGCTGAATTGATCTAATACGCTTTTAAGCAATGCTGGCGCGTCACGTTTGTCTTGCGGCGTGTTATTTAGTAGCTCACCAACTTCTTGTATTTTCAAGTAGTTGTTTTTCTCATTAGGCGTTTCAACAAGCGCATCGCTATATAGCATCAACGCGTCACCTTTCATAAATGTTGTAGAATATTCTTTGTATTTTACTGTCTTTGTAGCGGCAAGTGGCAGCCCAACACCCAAAAGCATTTCATAGCCATTGTCACAGTGAAGTTTTAAAGGGTGAGGGCAACCAGCAATACAATAGTTTAGTGTGTTTTCGTTTAAATCCAGAACGGCATAAAACAATGTGCAAAACAGCTGTATGGGTAACATCTTGTATAGCTGATGATTCAGGGTGTTCAAACATGTAGCGGGTTGCATCAATAGCGAAGCGGGCATTTTTTCTATCAGCATATGAAAGCGGAATACATTGATTGCAGCGGTGACGCCATGGCCGGTAAAGTCGCCTATATAAAATGCCAGTTTGGAGCCATAGCATAATGGACGCATGCCCCAGAAATCTCCGCTAATGGTAAACGAGGGCACAAAAAGCGAGCTGATGCCTAAATCGAACTGGTTTTCAATTTCCTGTACTGATTTGCTATCGGGCATCAACAAATTCTGCATATCCCGCGCATGTCCAATGTCTTCCGACATAGAGCTTTGATAATCTTGCAAATCTTTTAAAATATACCGCTTTTCCAGATGCAATCTGCAACGCGCATTGAGCTCTTCTTCGGTTACGGGTTTGCGCACGAGATCATTCGCCCCCATTTCAAAAACAGAGAGCCGCGCTTTTTCGTCATCCAGCGCGGTAAGGGCAAGAATAGGAATATCTTTCAAGCGAGGATGCCTACGAATTTTTTGGCATAATGAAAAGCCATCCAGCGTGGGCATGAGCAAATCAGTTATAATTAAATCCGGTTCGATATTTTTTAGTAATTCCAACGCTTCCATGCCTTCATAAGCGCAATGAATACGGTGGAACCCAAAATTTCGCAGAGCCTCTACAATCATTCTTTGACTAAGGTGGTTATCTTCAACCACTAAAATATCTGCCTCAAGTATTCGGCTAAGCGATTGCGGCTTAATTTTTTCGAGATGATTACGCATTCTCTATATTAAATAATTCCTGAAAATTAGACAGCTGAAGCATCTTCTTAATTTGGCCGGATGCACCTGAAAGCGTAACACAAATGTTCTTTTTTTGCGCTTCATCATGCAATAAAAGCAACATTCCTAAGGCGGCAGAGTCAATAAACTGTAGTTGATGAATATCTAAAGTAATAGTTTCTGGGTCTGAACCGCGAATTTCTTCGGTAATATGACGAAACTTGCTATTGTCGCTAAAAGTAAAAGTGCCGGCCAGCTCTACGTGGTAATGCTTATCATTTTGTTGCAATAAATATTCCACAATTTCCTCCTGTTAATCTTTTTTATTACGTGTGTAAATAACGGTGGCGTAAAATTATGAAAGCGATAATATAATGAATGTAATTCCAACTTTAGGTTGTGCATATAAGCTTAATTATATAATAGGTTGCATGTCAAACAATTTGTTCAATTTATGGAATAAGAATCTCGCATATTATTAGGAAATTTCATGGATACTCCCCGCTATCACACGCTTCATCGCGTTATACACTGGACAATGGCGCTTATAATCATCAGCCTGTTTGCTGTTGGACTGTATATGACCGGTATGGAGCGCGAAAATCCATTGCGCGGAACATTGTATGGCTTGCACAAATCCTTTGGTGTATTAATTTTGTTTTTGGTGGTGCTGCGCATCATTACTCGCTTAGCCACTAAAATTCCTGCCATGCCAAAATTTGCTAAATGGGAAAACGCGTTGGCGCATATTGTGCATTTCGCATTATATTGCCTTATGGCAGCGGTGCCGCTAGCTGGTATATGGATGTCAAATAGTTGGGGACATGGAGTGTCGTTTTTTGGTGTAGAGTTGCCGCGATTATTTGCCGAAAATAAAGAAATCGGTCCACTCGCCAGCGAAATCCATGAAATACTGGCATTTGTAATAATCGGAATTGCCTCGCTGCATATTATAGGTGCGTTAAAGCACCGTTATATTGACAAACACGACATAATTTATCGTATGGGTTTTGGGCGTATTCCTGCAAATGCCGCAAAGGCGGGTGAAGATATGCGCGATAACCCCGAATCCTAGCGGAAAGCTACTTGCTATATCCGTAGTTCTGCGCTAGTTTTTCGGCTAAGATCGCTGTACTTGCTGCGGCATAAAACATCAGCGACATTTCACTAATCGAAGATACAGGATATATCATGGACAAGCAAAAAGCTCTCGACACCGCCCTTAGCCAGATCGAACGCGCATTTGGCAAAGGTTCTATAATGAAAATGGGTGACAGAGAAGCCGTGGATGTCCCTTCGGTTTCTACCGGATCGCTAGGGTTAGACATTGCACTCGGAATAGGCGGGTTGCCAAAAGGCCGCGTTATTGAAATTTATGGCCCGGAAAGCTCTGGCAAAACCACTCTCACCTTGCATGTGGTCGCTGAGGCTCAGAAAAAAGGTGGCGTTTGCGCCTTTGTTGACGCAGAACACGCGCTGGATCCCGTATATGCGCGTAAATTGGGCGTGAATGTGGATGAGCTACTAGTATCGCAGCCCGACCACGGCGAGCAGGCATTGGAGATTGCAGACACATTGGTGCGCTCCGGTGCGATTGATGTGCTTGTGATTGATTCTGTAGCAGCATTGGTGCCACGCGCCGAACTCGAAGGTGATATGGGCGATTCGCACATGGGCTTGCAAGCGCGCTTGATGAGTCAGGCATTGCGTAAGCTCACCGGATCTATTTCCAAATCGAACTGCACCATTATTTTCATTAATCAAATTCGTCAGAAAATAGGCGTAATGTTCGGCAATCCGGAAACTACCACAGGCGGTAACGCGCTAAAGTTTTATGCTTCGGTACGTTTGGATATTCGCCGCATCGGTTCAATTAAAGATAAAGAAGAAATTGTGGGTAACAGCACCCGTGTGAAAGTGGTAAAAAACAAAGTGGCACCACCTTTCCGTGTGGTTGAATTTGATATTATGTACGGCGAAGGCATTTCTAAAACCGGTGAATTGGTCGATCTGGGTGTAAAAGCCGGACTGGTAGAAAAGTCCGGTTCATGGTATTCCTATAATTCCACCCGTATAGGTCAGGGGCGTGAAAATGCACGCCAATTCCTCAAAGACAACCCCTCAGTTTCAGATGAGATCGAAGCCGCCTTGCGAGCAAATGCGGGCATGGTTAATGCCGCGTTGGAGTTTGACGCCAAATCCGAAACCTCTGAAGACGCAGCATAATAAAAAAGCTTGTACTGTTCTTTGTTTAAGGGCGGTGCAGGCTTTATTATCTATGCGGAAACGCTAATTGTGCCTGTAATCTCAAATTTCTATTGCCTGACAGCTTAAAACCAAGAGTTCCATTTCGATGAAAACCAACGATATACGTAAAACATTCCTCGATTATTTTGCTGATAATCATCATGCAAAGCTGCCATCAAGCGCACTTGTGCCGCATAACGACCCAACGTTGTTGTTCACAAATGCGGGTATGGTGCAGTTTAAAAATTATTTTACCGGATTGGAAACTCCCACTACTCCTCGTGCTACCTCCAGCCAAAAATGCGTACGGGCAGGGGGAAAGCATAACGATTTAGATAATGTGGGTTATACCAAACGCCATTTAACTTTTTTTGAAATGTTGGGTAATTTTTCCTTTGGCGATTATTTCAAAGAACAAGCAATTTCACATGCATGGTCGCTGCTGACAGAGCATTTTAAATTGCCTGTAGAGAAATTGAGCGTTACTGTTTATCACACTGATGATGAAGCATTTGACTTATGGAAGAAAATCACCAATCTTCCTGATGAAAAGATATTGCGCATTCCTACCAGCGATAACTTCTGGCAAATGGGTGATACGGGGCCTTGCGGGCCATGTTCAGAGATTTTTTATGACCATGGGCCAAGCATAAATGGCGAATGGAAGCTAGATGCCGACGGTAACGATCTTTTCGATGAGCGTTATGTTGAAATCTGGAATCTGGTATTCATGCAATATGAGCAGCATGAAGATGGATCGCGTACCGATCTGCCTAAGCCATGTATTGATACGGGCATGGGATTAGAGCGTATGGCAACCGTTATGCAGGGCAAAACTGATGTCTATGATACAGATTTATTCCGTCACCTTATCGAAGCATCAAAAGAACACTCTGGCGTCGATGAGGCGGGAGAGGCAAAGACTTCGCACCGCATTATTGCCGACCATTTACGATCTTCCGCATTTTTGATGGCGGATGGCGTAATGCCCTCCAATGAAGGCCGTGGCTATGTTCTGCGCCGTATTATGCGCCGCGCCATGCGACATGCCCATAAAATTGGCTGCACAGAGCCGTTGATGTATCGTTTGGTGCCAGCGCTGATGGCGCAAATGGGCGAGGCCTATCCTGAACTGCTTCGGGCACAAGCATTGATAACCGAAAATTTAAAAAGCGAAGAAGAGCGCTTCAAGCAAACCTTGGAACGTGGTTTGAAGTTGCTTGAAGAAGAGCGCGCTACTATGGCGGCTAATGGAAAACTTAGCGGCGATATGGCGTTTAAGCTTTATGATACCTATGGTTTTCCACTGGACTTAACCGAAACCATTTTGCGTGACTCAGGGCAAAGTGTAGACCTTGCAGGTTTTGAAGCCGCCATGGCGAAACAAAAAGATATGGCGCGTGCCGCATGGGTAGGCTCGGGCGCACAGGCGATTAATGTGCAGTGGTTCGACATAAAAGAAAAAGCCGGTGCAGTAGAATTTCTTGGTTATGCGCAAGATGAAGGCGAAGCCATTGTAAAGGCACTGGTGGTGGATGGAGAGGTGGTGACCGAAGCGCAAGCCGGTAGCGAGGCGGTGATGATCACTAATCAAACACCGTTTTATGGTGAATCCGGTGGCCAGATGGGGGATACCGGAACGGTTGCGCATGATGGTAAAGCTATTGCTGAAGTGATGAATACGGCAAAGCCGTTAGATGATTTTATTGTGCATCACATAAAGCTCAAAGCCCCCCTCAAAGTCAATGATACGGTGCATTTGACTATTGATGTTAAACGCCGCAGCCGGTTGCGTGCAAATCATTCTGCCACGCATATTTTGCATAAAGTACTGCGCGATAAAATTGGCGATCATGTAACGCAAAAAGGTTCGCTGGTAGCACCTGACCGCTTGCGATTCGATATCAGTCAGCCCAAACCTCTTAGCCGTGAAGATCTGGCGGCAGTGGAAGCCGAGGTGAATCATATTATCTGGCTTAACGAAGAAGTATGCACCGAAGTTACTACCCCTGACATTGCCATTGAAAAAGGGGCGTTGGCGCTGTTTGGCGAAAAATATGGTGATGAAGTGCGTGTGGTACGTATGGGCGCATTGGATGCCCCCTCAATTGAATTTTGTGGTGGAACGCATGTGCGCCGCACGGGTGATATCGGCCTGTTTAAAATTATCAGCGAAGGTGCGGTTGCCGCAGGAATACGCCGTATCGAAGCAGTAACTGGCCCCGAAGCTTATGCCATGATTGCGCAACAGGAAAACTTGCTGCGCGAGGTGGCAAATGTGCTTAAAACTCCCATGCTTGAATTGCCAGAAAAGGTAGAAACCCTGCTTGCCGAGCGTAAAAAGCGTGAAAAACAACTCGCAGATGTAAAACGCGCACAGGCGCTTGAAGGTGCAGGCGGCGATGATGTGCAGGCCGAATCGATCGGCACTATCACTTATGTTGCAAAATCTTTTGATGACTTGCCCCCTAAAGAATTACGTAGCATTGCTGATAGCTTTCGCAAAAAAACCGGTGCTAATATTATTGTGGTTGGCACAGGGTTCGATGGCAAAGCTTCGTTGGTTGTATCGGTTAGTTCAGACGTACAAGCGCGGTTCAACGCCGCAGATCTGGTAAATACCGGAGCTGCCAAGGTGGGCGGAAAAGGCGGCGGTAAACCTGATATGGCACAGGCCGGAGGCCCTGATGGCAGCCGCTTGGAGGAAGCGCTCAAAGCAATTCGCGATTCAATTTCCAGCCAAATGGTTTCATAACAAACATATTTGTAATTTATATAACCTGTTTTATTTTCTATAAACTACGCATTAAAAAATGCGCAAAATTAGAGGACTAAAGATGACGAAAGCACAGCATATCACCGTTGCTTATGGCGATGGCATTGGCCCTGAAATAATGGATGCTACCTTAGCGATTCTGCAAGAAGCCGGAGCGCAGCTTTCTATCGACACCATTGAAATTGGTGAAAAGCTTTATGAAAAAGGTGTGACCACAGGTATTCCTCCCTATGCCTGGAAAACACTGAAACGTAACAAAATCTTACTCAAAGCTCCCATCACTACCCCGCAAGGTGGCGGCTATAAAAGCCTGAATGTAACCATGCGAAAAACATTGGGGCTTTATGCTAATGTACGCCCCAGCGTATGCTACCACCCGTTTGTTGCCACTAATCACCCCGATATGAATCTGGTAATTGTGCGCGAAAACGAAGAAGATTTATACGCAGGTATCGAGTACCGCCAAAGTCAGGATGCAGTGCAGTGCCTCAAAATTATCACCCGTAGCGCCTCTGAGCGTATCATTCGCTATGCATTTGAATATGCAGTTAAAAATGGCCGCAATAAAGTTACGTGCATGAGCAAAGACAACATTATGAAAATGACTGATGGGTTGTTTCATAAAACCTTTGACGAAGTGAAAACGGAATATCCAAATATTGAAACCGATCATTACATTATTGATATTGGTGCGGCGCGCATTGGCTCAAAACCCGAATTGTTCGATGTAATCGTGACCGAGAACCTGTATGGCGATATCGTATCAGATATTGCTGCAGAAGTTTCTGGCTCCGTAGGCTTGGCGGGAAGCTCAAATATTGGGGATGATTTTGCCATGTTTGAAGCGATTCACGGCTCGGCGCCTGACATTAGCGGTAAAGGGATTGCCAACCCATCCGGCTTATTGCATGGCGCAATTATGATGCTGGTGCATATAGGGCAGGGCGATGTAGCCACAAAAATTCACAATGCATGGCTACGCACTATCGAAGATGGCATTCACACAGGCGACATATATGGCGAACACAGCACCAAAAAAGTTGGTACAAAAGACTTTGCCGAAGCAGTTATGGAGCGTATAGGCCAAGAACCGCAAAAATTGAAACCGGTTAAATACGCCAATAAAAAGGTTGAATCCGGTAACTCCAGCAGCAAGCTATCTGAGGTAAAACCTGAAGCGAAAACACTGGTAGGCGTGGATGTCTATGTTGATTGGACCGAAGAATTTTCGCAATTGGTTGAAAAGCTCCATAGTAGTATTGGTAACGATATGAAGCTGCATACCATTGCCAGCAAAGGTCTGAAGGTATGGCCAGAGCCAGAAGTAACCCTCAAGCTCACCGATCAATATTGCTGCCGTGTTATGCCGCAAAATGTAAACGCGCCTGTTACGCATGGGGATGTTGCAACTTTACTGGGGCGGATGGCAGAAGCCGGCTTAGATTTCATTAAAACAGAACATTTATATAATTTCGATGGCAAGCGCGGCTACACTATCGGACAAGGAGAATAATTATGCGTAAAGATGAACTTTCGCTGCTAGACACTATAAAAGAAGGTATTCCCGTGCCGTGTAAAGAGGGCTATCCCTTTATAGCAATCGCGCTTGGTATTACATTGTTTTTCTATATCGTCGATTGGGATGTTATCGGCCATCTCATGCTGGTTGTCACCGTATGGGTATATTATTTCTTTCGTGATCCGGTTCGCGTAACCCCTGAAGGCGACGACTTAATTATTTCACCTGCGGACGGTGTGGTTCAGATGATTACCGAAGTTGTGCCTCCTGCAGAATTAGAAATGGGCGCTGAGCCATTGACGCGCATTAGTGTGTTTTTGAACATTTTCAACGTGCATATCAACCGTGTTCCCGCTGCTGGAACTATCACTCGCTTGTATTATCATCCGGGCAAGTTCCTCAACGCTTCGATGGAAAAAGCCAGCGAAGAAAACGAGCGCCAGCTTGCAAAAGTTACGTGCTTAAACGGAAAAGAAGTCGGCTTTTTGCAAATTGCCGGATTAATTGCCCGCCGCATTAAGTGTACTTTGCACGAAGGGCAGGGCGTGATTTCTGGCGAGCGTTTTGGTCTGATTCGTTTTGGTAGTCGTATGGATATCTTTTTACCCAAAGACGTTGCCCCGCTTGTCTGCGTTGGCCAAACTGCAATCGCCGGCGAAACAGTGCTTGCCGATATGAGCGACACAAAAACTACAGCCCGTACAGGCACATCGCATTAAGCAAAGGAATATTCATGCCCCGCAAAAAACGCTCATTTCCAATAACGTATTTATTTCCCAATATTATTACAATTGCGGGGTTGTGCGCGGGGCTGTCTGCTGTGCGCTTTGCTATGCTAGAACGCTGGGAAATGGCGGTGGTATTTCTAATTGCTGCAGCAATTATTGACGGCATGGATGGGCGGCTGGCGCGTATGCTTAATGCTACCAGCACTTTTGGTGCACAACTCGACTCATTGGCCGATTTTGTCAGTTTTGGCGTAGCACCGGTGATGGTGATGTATTTATGGCAGATGCATGGTGTGAAGGGTCTGGGTTGGTTAGTAGTGTTGTTTTTTGCGGCATGTATGGCGCTGCGACTGGCACGGTTTAACACCAGCATTTTTGAAGGCGAAAAGAGTAAAGAAGGTGCCGAGGAGCCCGATGATTTTTTCACTGGTGTACCTGCCCCAGCCGGAGCATTATTATGCGTACTGCCGATGGTGTTATCGTTCCAATTTGGTAGTGATACCTTTTTTGCCAGCCCCATAATTGCTATATTTTATGTCGCATGTATTGGCGTGTTGCTGGTGAGTACATTACCCACACTTTCTGCAAAAAAATTCAAAATTCCCAGCAATTACGCAGGGCCGTTTATCATTGCTTCATGCCTGTTTATTGCCGTGTGGATTGTAGAAACGTGGCTGGCATTCACGCTGACTTCGCTACTCTATCTGGCAACTATTCCTTATACAGTGCGCAGGGCAGGGCGGTTAAGCACCACAGAGGATGCAGCAGGCGATTCTGATGCAATAGATCAAGACTCTGCTTGACCTTTTTACATCCCTGCGTATGCTAGTGAAATATCGTTCATATGGTGGGGATTTTCCAGCGCTTGCCGCCACCTTAAACACAGGTTCTAAGCGCCCTGCAGTCATGCTGGCGTTTTTTATCTTTTCTCCCCTTTGAACAATTGTTGTGTTTTATGTGCTAAAGGGGACAGCTATGGCTACGCCACGTTCAGAATATATTTTTACCAGCGAATCAGTTTCGGAAGGACATCCCGATAAAATCTGCGATCAGATTTCGGATATGATTCTCGATATGTTTTTGCACGAAAATCCTGAAGCGCGTGTAGCAGTAGAAACTATGGCCACAACCAATCGTGTGATAGTGGCGGGAGAAACTCGCGGTGCTGATAATGTAACCCCCGAGAAAATAGAACAGGCTATTCGCGATCATGTGCGTAAAATTGGTTATGAACAGGAGGGCTTTCACTGGGAAACCCTGAAGGTAGAAAACTTCATTCATCGCCAGTCCGTTGAAATTGCTCAGGGAGTAGACGCCAGCGGTGACAAAGAGGAGGGGGCAGGCGATCAAGGTATTATGTTTGGTTATGCCTGTGATGAAACATCGGAGCTAATGCCGGCAACGGTCAGTGTTGCTAACCGCATTTTGCGCAGCATGGCTAAAGCGCGACACAATGGTGAAGAACCTTTGTTAGAGCCGGATGCGAAAAGTCAGGTGAGTTTGCAATATGATAATCGCACCAATAAGCCAGTTCGCGCCACCTCTATTGTCGTGTCCACACAGCACAAAGCAGGGGTAAGTCAGCAGCAAATACGCGAAATTGTGCGGCCTTATGTGTTGGCGGCGCTGCCTGACCCAAGCTGGATGTGCCCTGAAGAAGAATTTTATGTGAACCCGACCGGAACATTTGTTATCGGCGGGCCTGACGGTGATGCCGGACTCACAGGGCGTAAAATTATTGTGGATACCTATGGTGGCGCAGCACCACATGGCGGAGGAGCGTTTTCGGGTAAAGACCCTACCAAAGTAGACCGTTCGGCAGCGTATGCAGCGCGGTATTTGGCAAAAAACGTGGTAGGCGCTGGCTTGGCAACGGGTTGCACCATACAAATTTCCTATGCCATAGGGGTGTCGCACCCTATTTCTTTTTATGTAAATACCCATGGCACAGGCACTGTGCCCGAAGCAGAGCTAGAAGCCGTGTTGCCGCAACTGATGAATCTTTCACCTTATGGCATTCGCAAGCATTTGAACCTGAATCGCCCAATTTATTTGCCCAGCGCGTCTTATGGACATTTTGGTCGTACCCCCCGTGGTAACGGCGCATTTAGTTGGGAAAAACTTGATTTGGTTGATGCGCTGCTAAAGCATTTTAACCTGCAAGATGTAGCCGCGTTGTAAGAGTTTGTAATGGCAGAACATTCAAATAAACCGCAATATCCTGCGATAGAAGACCGTCCGTGGCTGATTTCGTATGGTAGACGCAAAAGCCGCAAGCTTAGCCCGCACAAGGCGGCATTGATGGAGACACTGATGCCGCGCCTGATGGTGCGTTTTGCAGGCGACTACCATCACCCCGAAAATCAACCCGCTGCACTTGCCACAGCGCATAAAGATATATGGATAGAAATTGGCTTTGGTGGCGGTGAGCATCTCGCTCAGCAAGCGGCAAATAACCCTGAAACTCTGTTGATAGGCTGTGAGCCATATATTGACGGGGTGGCCAAGCTGTTGGTAGATATTGAGGCGCGCAATTTAGACAATATACGGATTTTGGCGGAAGATGCGCGGCTATTATTAGAGGCGCTGCCAGAAAATTCGGTTAGCCGTATATTCATATTATTTCCTGATCCATGGCCTAAGCAGCGTCATCAAAAACGTCGTATTGTATCGCAACAAACGCTGGATTTAGCTGCGCGTATACTAAAACCGGGTGGAGAGCTGCGCTTGGCAACCGACCATGTGGATTATTCTGAATGGATGTTGGAGCATACTCTGGCGCATAGTGCATTTGAATGGCAAGCAGAGCGTCATGCCGATTGGAAAACCCCTCCCCAAGATTGGGTGCCTACCCGATACGAAGAAAAAACCCGTGCACAGGGGCGTAATCCGGTATATTTTTTATTAAAGCGTAAATAGCATAAAAAAACCCGCCACCAAGGCGGGTTTTTAATGTGGGATAGAATGGGGTTTAATTAGTAGTAATAGGCTCGTCAGAAATGGTTTCTGCGGGGCCTGTTTTCAATGTTTCTGCAGGAGATTCTTCTACCACTGCCGGCTCCATTGTTTCGGCATCCTCTTCACTCATTGGCTCTTCGCCCACTGTGGCTTCTGTTTCATCTTCGGTAAACTCTGCGTCCTCTTCAGTAAATTCGGCATCGTCTTCAGCAAACGCATTGTCGTCTTGAGCTGAGGTATCAGCAGAATCTTCTTCGAGAATTACTGCGCCATCTTCCGAATTTGAATCGCTTGGTGCATCGGTGTCAACACCTTCATCACCCTGAATGAACTCAGCGTTGTCTTCGTCAATGAATACCTCGCTGGCATCTTCAACCAATACACCATCATCGTTAATCGCAGGATCAACTACATCAATTTCTTCTGGTGGCTGTGCAATAATGGTGGTGTCGTTTACATAGCCTTCAGGCGTGGTGGTAGTGGTGGCAATCGCCGTATTTCTATAGTTATCCCTAACCGGATTACGGTTCATTTTAACAGCAACTACAATTACCAATGCAGCAACTGCTAGCATAATTAAAGTACGAAAACTCATATTTCACGACCCTCTCGTTGTCTGAGCAATTAAGTAGATAGACCTTTATCACAGCAAAAAAAGGATTGAAATTCTTTTTATTTGAATATATAAACTATTTATCTCCCCAAAGACTGGTAGTTTTCAGGAAGGTAGGCACAAGTCCTGCCTTTTTTTGTTGCACCGCTGAGGGTGATATAAACGATATAAAACAACGATACGGAATTATCATGGTGAAGGCTTCACCTATTATACAGCGCATCGACGCACTTATACGCCCTTCAATTGAAGATTTGGGCTTTGATGTCGTGCGTATTCGTCTACACGCGCAACGCAACAATCAAGTGCTGCAAATTATGGCAGAGCCAAGCGGAGATAACCGCGAAATGACAGTGCAGGATTGCGCCTTGGTATCCCGCCATATTTCAGCGATTCTGGATGTGGAGGACCCTATTTCCGGAACGTATAACCTTGAAGTAAGTTCTCCTGGTATAGACCGTCCGTTAAGCACGGTAGACGAATTCACCCGTTATATCGGGCATGATGTGAGTGTGGAAATGGAATGGCCGGTGGATGGCCGCAAACGTTATAAAGGCGTGTTAACGGCAGTAGAGGGTGACAATGTGCATCTGAAACTGGATGAGAAAAACGATGCTGTTTTAGATATTTCGGGCATGCAGCAGGCAAAGCTTGCGCTTACCGATAAGCTTATTTCGGAGCATCTTGCCAAGCGCAAGGCGCAAGAAAAAGAGCAACAAGATTAATGATAATAATTTAAGTGTGAATTTAAGGAAATAAACATGGCAATGAATTTAGCATATGGTGGTCAGGAATTACTGCAAATAGCAGATGCAGTGGCGCGTGAAAAGGGTATTCAACGTGAATCCGTTTTAGAAGCAATGGCGCAGGCGATTCAAATCGCAGGCCGCCGTAAATATGGTCATGAGCATAATATCGTAGCCGATATTGATGGAAAGACGGGAGAAATCCAGCTTTACCGCGTGCGCGACGTAGTTGAAGAAGTGGAAGACGAAGTTACACAACTGACACTTAATGATGCTAAAAAGATTGATGATTCACTCGAAATTGGTTCGCAAATTAAAGATTTATTGCCCCCGATTGATTTTGGACGCATTGCTGCACAAACCGCAAAACAGGTGATTGTGCAAAAAGTGCGCGATGCCGAGCGTGAAAAACAGTTTGATGAATTTCAGCATCGTGTTGGCGAAATCATCAACGGTTTGGTTAAGCGTGTAGAATTTGGTAATGTTACGGTAGATTTAGGTCGCACCGAAGCCGTGTTGCGCCGTGAAGAATCTATTCCCCGCGAAATGTTCCGTCAGGGCGATCGTATCCGCGCTTATATCCATGATGTGCGCCGCGAACGTACTGGGCCACAAATTTTCCTCTCCCGTGCACATCCGCAATTCATGAAAAAATTGTTTGAGCAAGAAGTGCCGGAAATTTATGACAGCATCATCGAAATCCGTGCCGTTGCACGTGATCCGGGTTCGCGCGCAAAAATTGCAGTATATTCTAACGACTCCAATATCGATCCGGTAGGTTCCTGTGTTGGTGTTCGTGGTTCGCGTGTGCAAGCCGTAGTAAACGAGCTACAAGGTGAAAAAATTGATATTATTCCGTGGACAGGAGATACCGCATCCTTCATCGTGAATGCGCTTCAACCGGCGGAAGTCGCCAAAGTAGTGATCGATGAAGACCGTAATCGCATTGAAGTTGTGGTGCCAGAAGAGCAGCTAAGCCTTGCCATTGGACGCCGTGGCCAAAATGTACGCCTGGCTTCACAGCTTTCAGGATGGGAAATTGATATTCTTACCGAAGAAGAAGAATCTACCCGCCGCAACTACGAATTCACCAGCCTGTCTAAACTGTTTGTGGATGCGCTGAATGTAGAAGAAGTAATTGCGCATTTGCTGGTGACAGAAGGCTTCACCTCAGTAGAAGAGATTGCGTATACCCCCGTGGAAGAAATGGCGAATATCGAAGGCTTCGACGAAGAAGTTGCCGGGGCGCTTATTGAACGTGCTAACAGCCATGTGGAAGAAGAAATGGCTGTGCTTCAGGAAAAGCTAGAAAAACTTGGGGTTGAACAAAGCCTGGTGGATGTACCTGGCCTGACGCCGGACATGCTGATAGCATTGGCCGAAAATGGCGTGCGCAACTGGGATGATTTGGGTGAGCTTGCCAATGATGAGCTAATGGAGCTAATGCCGGAAGACGTTACGTTGACCGAGCAAGAAGCTAATGAAATTATTATGGCTGCACGCGCTCACTGGTTTGAAGATGAAGAGCAGGAAGCTGCAGAAAAATCAGAGGAAGTAAAAGAAGCCTGATAAACCTGCGTTAGGAGCGGCATTTTATGACAACTCCCGATGGAGATAGCCGCCGCTCCAACCGCAAACAACTAGTATTGCAACGCTGTGCGCTGACTGGTGTTTCAGCACTGCCAACTGATTTGCTGTGTTTTGTGTGCGACCCTGCCGGAATGGTGCTGTTTGATATAAAACAAAATCTTCCGGTGCAGCAAAAATTGTGGCTTGCACCTAAGCGCCATGTGGTTCAGCAGGCATGTGAGAGTAATGTATTTGCCCAATTGGCAGATACGGTGATTTGCCCGCCGGATTTACCGGAGCGGGTAAATAAAATTATGATGAGGCGGCTGCAGGAAACCTTGAATTTACTGCGTCGAAGCGGCAACCTTATTGGAGGATTTGAAAAGGTGAAGGCAACGTTGGTGCAAAATAAAGCAGCAGCGTTGGTGCAAGCAGGGGATGCATCGCCAGATGGCCGAGAAAAACTTGCAAAACTTGCTGCCCATCACAATATACCGGTTATAACTTTGTTAAAGCGTGAAACGCTGGCAGAAATAACCACACAAGATAATCAGGTGCATTTAGCCGTGTTATATGGTGGCTTGGCCACGGTATTTATTGAAGAAAGTGCCCGTTTATCTGCCTATGAAAATCTGTCGCAAGACAGTAAATAACCGCTTGAATGCATAATAACGCAAAATAAATCATGCGAGCGGTTGAAATATGGTCGCAAATACGTGTAATATCCGCGCAACCGCGAAAAGGAAGACAGTTTACATGACTAGCTCGAACAACGACAAAAAAGATAAATCTCTGGATGTTTCGAAAACTGGCAAGCTCCAGCTTTCTAAAACCCTTGACACAAGCCGTATGAAGGCGATGGGCAGCGGTGGGCGTGCTAAGGCAGTAACCGTTGAAGTTCGCCGTGGCCGTAATGCTGGTGGCACCCCCCGTGGCGGTAATGCTCCAGTGGTTGAGGTTAAGCGCCGTAGTGCCGATGCATCCGACGATGCAATGGGTGGTCTGTCAGAAGATGAGCGCGCTTTGCGTATGCAGGTGCTAGAGCAATCAAAAGTAGATGCAAAGCGCCGCGCCGAAGAAGATGAGCGCCGCAAAGCGGAAGAAGCCGAACGTAAGCGTATCGAAGACGAGCGCCGTCAGCGCGAGTTAGAAGAATCCCGCAAACGCGAAGAAGAGCGTAAAGCACTGGGCGAGCCAGAAGTGCCAGCAGAAGTGGTTTTGCCAGAGTTGGAAGCGCCG
>JAKUPQ010000003.1:0-4996 GCA_022450665.1 Alphaproteobacteria bacterium
GAGAGCGGCGATTGTTTAGGATGCGCCCGCAGCATACAAGAAGTGGCGCAATGGCGTAAGCTGAATAATTCGCAGAAACAGGCGGTGGTGAGCGCATTGGAGGATCGAAAAAAGCAATTGCTTGAATCCGGCGTAGACATGCGTGGATAAACGACATCAGGATGATAAATAAGTAATGAATTCATCAAAGCTGCATGCGCCAAAAGTATTGATTGTCGATGATGATGCTACAACCATACGCATCGCTCAGGCGATATGCGAATCGTTGAATTATGCGGTAGCAGTTGCATGTAATGGCAGACAAGCACTCGATTTATATGAGGCTGCACAAAAAGCTGCAGCGCCCATAGATATTATTTTTATGGATCTGCAAATGCCGATGATGGGGGGATATGAAGCCACCATTGAAATTCGCCAAACCGAAGAAGAAAATAACCTAAAAAAAGTGCCAATAGTGGCTATAACCGGCACTGTAAAGCAGGATAACCAGCATAAGTGTCTTGAAATTGGTATGGATGACTATCGACAAAAACCTTATACCACAGAAATGGTCAAGACATTGATTGCGCGCCATGTGACATGCGAAAATGATGCAGACTTTGAATAAATTTTAATTTTTTCGTTGAAGTTATAGGGCTAGTTAGCGCTAGCCATTTAAAATAAAAATAGGTAGTATCGAAAAAATTCAGCTTATTGTTACATTTTTATAGTTACGGAATGGCTCCATGTCCGATTTTTCTGCGACAAATACCCAAGATACCAGCAAAGTGCGTGTGATGGTGGTAGAAGATACCGAAAGCCATATGCTATTAGCACATGCAGCGCTTGAGCGTTTTGGTATTACTCCGATTGCCGCAGTAAACTATAATGAAGCCATTGAGTATATTACTCATAATAGCTGCGATTTGATTTTGATGGATTTACAGTTGCCGGCCAAAAGTGGCTATGAAATAACCTATGAAATCCGCCGCTTGGAACATGAAGGCCAAAAACCCCGCACCCCCATTGTGGCAGTCACAGCATTTATGCTGGATGATGCGGCAGAAAGATGCCGTAATGCAGGAATGGATGATTGCGTATCCAAGCCGTTGAGCATTCCATTGTGTCAGCAGATATTTGATAAATATCTGCCGGAAGCGAACCTTAAGGCTCAGCTAGGGTAAACCTAGCTTTCCGAAGGTTTTTGCTTACCAATCTGATTCATAAAATATTGTGTCATCATTAGGGCGCTAGGCTCGTTATCATCGGGCTGTGGCGCGATAATTGATACTGCTGCAGGATCAAGAATGGTGTTGGTTACCATCGCCCCTTCAAGTTTAGCTTCTTTTATGGTGCATCCGCTCAAGTTAGCATTTTTCAGGCATACTTCACGTAAATCTGCGCGTTCCAACAAGCTGTGTTGCAAATTAGCATGTGATAAATTTGCAGAATACAAATTGGTTTCTATAAGTTGGGCATAATCGAGTTTAGCATGGCATAATATGGTATTCGGCATTTGTGTTTTATCAAGCATGGTGTTGCTTAACACCGCTTTGCGCATACTGGCATTGGTCAGATTTGCCCATGTTAGCTCTGCTCCATCAAGCCGCGCATTATCAAGATTGGCACGCTCAAGATTGGTGTTCCACAGCACCATACCACTCAAGATGGTTCCACTTAAATCGGCACCGGCCAGATCAATATCTGCCAGTGGAAATTCGCGCAGGTCGAGTCCAGATAAATCCGCTTTCCCACCAATAAAATGGTTAAGTGAAAAAGCGGCTTGCTGCAACTCATCAGAAAGGGCAACGAGAGGCTGGTTTTCTTCGGTCATTGCAGTATGTGCCTGACGATGTAGCGCGATAAATCTTTCTAATATATGAAATTCAATTCTTACCGCTTTATGTAGTTGAGGCATTATCTAGCGCTCCTGCTTACTTATATGTAAATACCCATAATTACAGTATGCGCTTATAGTGTTAACAATAAGTAAATCTACATAAATAAATTGAATTTTTGAGTAATTATTAGATGGTTTTATTTTACCAGACGTTTGATAGCGCCTGTGATTTTATCGCTGGTTTGTTGTTCTAGTGCTGTGCCTGTTATGGTTGCGCTGCCTATGTTGGCGCCTGAATAATTAATATTATCTAGTATGGCGCAAGAAAAATCTGCATTAATGAAATGTGTGCGCATATCAGCGCTGCTAAGATCGCAGTTTTTAAAATTTGCATTTTTCAATATGGCGCTTTGTAACTTAGCGCCATGCCACTGAGCATAAGATGCATTGATTTTTGTTAGATTTGCTTGAAAGAAAATTGCTGATTTTGCCTGAGATTTGGTAAACTGCACTTGGGTACAATTGGCCTTTGTGAAATTTGCATTGTTTAACTTAGCGTGACTGAAGTTACATTTGACACAATGGGCGTTACTGAAATTTGCCTTGTTAAGGCTAGCATGTCTAAAATCGCTTTCGCGTATGTCGCATTCCGACCAGTTGCTTTCATCCAGTTGGCTATATTGAAATATTCCTGCCATCATTTGACAATGCGTGAAGTCCAGTGACACTAGTTGGGCATGAGTGAGACAACACTCCGAAAATTTGCTGTCTTTAAGTTTTGCGCCGCGCAAATCTGCATGAGAAAGGTCGGTGTTTTGCAAAATAGCGCGTCTTAAATCGCAATTTTGCATATTGGCATGGGACAGATTAGCGTTATTTAACACTGTTCCGCGTAAGTCAGCATTTTGTAAATTTGCGTGAGATAAATTAATTAATTGTAGGTTCAGTTGCTTTAAATCGCTATCAGAAAGATCTATTGGAGCATTATGAATTTTGTGCAGCGGAGCCAGCGCTTTTTCTTGCTCTGGCGACAGTGTCTTTTTGAGTTGCTTAGCACGCAATGCTTTGCGGTGGTTCGCAATATATAGCTCCAACTCTTGACGGGAAATCTTTTTTGGTGCGCGCATGTCAGCCTGAACATTAAAATTACCTCTGTAATACCTAACTGCAATACAGAGGTAATATGCTAACAAAGGAAAGTTAATGCACCGTTAATAATGGGTATATTCATTTAGAGCGCTTAAATGGTTTGTGGCGATGGCACCACCCATGCCATCGCCACAATAATATTGTTATAGTTACTTAAGGTTTTAATGTAAACAATAAAACAACCTTGAGTTGATTTTAAGTTTTACGCCACAATCTTCTTGCTTAAGCGATTGGTAACTTCACTGGCGCTGGTGCTGATTGGCTCCGAGGCTTCTGTCGCGAGTTTGAACCATGCATCTGCAAAGCTTGCTGATTGATTAAAGAAATGCGACATCGAGTTTTGTACGGCGCGGTTTTGAATTTCTACAAAGTCGTTCAGTGTGCGACAACCCAGTAAATCTTTAGAAATTTCTACGCTTTCATTAAACATAGCATTGCATTCCGCGACAAAGTTCTCTTGCATATCGCGGCATAGTTCACTGGTAATTTTGCTGCTTTCGATTACTGCGTCTAACTGCTCTTGGTTAGCAGAAAATACTTCTGACATAGAGCGGGTTGTTTTTTCGGCATTATTGCTCAGGCTGGTAACGTTATCTTTGCTCATAGACAATACTTTTTCCTGAGTCTTTTTTGCTTCTTCTGCGCTGGCTGCCATAAAATCTTTTACTGCCGCATTACCTGCATGTACGAGATCGTCGGGGCTAGAGGCTAAAGAATCAACGGCAGAAAGGCGCGTAGTGTTGCGAATTGCATTTTCTGCATTTTGCTGATTTGAATTTACAGCGGTGTGCACGGCTTCCTCAGCGGCTTGTATGGTTTTCTTAGTGTTTTCTGCAGCTTGCGAAGCGCTGTTCTGCGGTTTTGCGGTATTTTTGTTAGCAGATTTTGTATTTTTATTTTTCTTAGAATTCGACATGGTGTTGCTCCCTTAGATAGCATTTAATTATTGACGAAAATTTATACAAACAGTGCCGCGTTGTCAAGGCTATTGTGCAGTGCAGCATAGCCGTAGAGCGCTGTAATAATGTATGAATTTAAGGTATATTGAAGCATGGCAGCATATAAAGCAGCCATTAGGAAATAAATAAAAACAGGGCATAAGGTTAAGTGCTTGTAATACAACAGATGGTGGTAGAGAGCTAATTTACCTCAGCATCTTGCATTTTAGCGGCTGACTGTTAGTATATATGTGATAAGGCGCAATACGACGTAAATACAATCATGACGGATGGCAATATAGTGCATTCGATGCAGCAGCAGCGAAACAATAAAAGCGTGACAGCAGTTATAGCTGAGGGCGCTGGCGATGCATTGTATTCACGCTTTATTATATTGCAGCAAATAATATTGCTCGTTGCGGTGGTGCTTGTGTTTATGCTGGTGCCTTTCACTGCACACGCCAACCCCAAATATGCCGCCATTGTGGTGGATGCAGACACTAATAAAGTGTTGCACGAAGCGCATGCAGATGCGCGGCGCTACCCCGCATCACTCACAAAAATGATGACGCTATATATGACATTCGAGGCGTTGCAAAACGGCAAATTGCGTATGAATCAAAAGCTGCGCACCTCGGCGCGTGCGGCAGGAATGCCGCAAACAAATTTGAGCCTGCGTGAGGGTGATACTATAGATGTGGAAACCGCTATTAAGGCTTTAATAGTGCGCTCAGCAAACGATGTGGCCGTGGTGCTAGGCGAGGCACTGGGCAAAACCGAATGGCAATTTGCTGTGAATATGACTAATAAAGCGCGGCGTTTAGGCATGAAAAACACCACATTCCGTAATGCCAATGGCTTGCCTGACAAACGTCAAACCACTACGGCAAGAGATATGGCCACATTGTCATTGGCGCTGCGACGTGATTTTCCTCAATATTACCATTATTTCAAAAGCACTCGCGTTAGCCATAAAGGACGTAGCTGGAATACGCATAACCATATTGTAAAGGATTACCCCGGAGCCGATGGCATTAAAACCGGATTTATTAATATGTCTGGTTTCAATGTGGCAAGCTCGGTGAAGCGT
>JAKUPQ010000003.1:5053-63782 GCA_022450665.1 Alphaproteobacteria bacterium
GGTGATGGGGGGACGTACCTCGCGCAGCCGTGATGCACATATGAAAGATTTGCTGAACAGATCGCTCAACCAGCTTGCTAGTTCCCGCCCACCAATAGCTGTAGTAAAGTTGGCTCAGGACAACCCGCCAGTGCCTGTGTTTAAGCCAGGTACTGAACCTGTAGGTATGGTTGTGATGAACGATGTGGCACCAAAAAACAAACCCATTGCTGCAAATGATAACTACGTTTCTAACGCCGAAACTAACAAGCAGGCGGTGCGGCGCATAGTAAATGGTGGCTGGGGTATTCAGGTGGGGGCCTTTAGTGAATCGCGTGATGCGTTTATGGCGGCGGTGCATGCCATGAATCTAGCCACTCGCGAGTTGCAGGGATCTGAAATTACTGTAATTGACCCGAATGGCAGCAGCAATCGGGTGTATCGGGCGCGTATAGCTAATATTTCGGAAGTGCAGGCACGCCGTGCGTGCCGAGTTTTGCTGTCGCACAAAGAGGCATGTTTTGTCTATCAGGATACAAACGGATAATTCATAAACATTGTTTATTAAATTGATGTCCTGTTAAAGCGGGGGATTGTAATCCATCAGATCTGTAGCAGCGGGGGCTTCTTTTTTCTGATCGGCCAGTTGTTGCGTCACTTCTTTGGCTTTTTGTGGTGACATGGCTGCCAATACAGGTGCAACACGGCGTTCGCTCATGCGGTCTACGACCATAAGCAAGGTGTCCATGTCCAACTGATCAAAAATGCGGGCGGCATCTTTTGGCTTCATGGTTTCATATATTTTTACCAAACTCGAGATTTTGGCATCTTCTTCTTTGTCGTATGTCACAAGAAGCTCTTTAAGCTCGGCGCTAAGGGCATTTAACTCGGTAAGTTTGCCTTCAATGCGCTGCTCGGTCGCGGCGAGAACTTTCTCGCGCAGGGCAATTTCGCTTTCCCATTTATCCAGCTTCTCACGGCGGTTAGACAGGCTTTCCAACACATCAATCTCGCGGGCATTATATTGTGTGCCACGGGTTTCTATAATGTCTTGCGGGGGAGGGGCAACCGGCTCGGCCACTTCGCCACTTTCAGGGGTAGTTTCGTCATCTTCAGTTTCGGCAGTTTCGGTAGCTTCTGTATCTTCTACCTCTCCTTCAGCGTTTTCTGCGGGCACGGTGGTGGGTTGCTCTGATTTTTCCTGTGCCAGAACGGAAGATATAAATAATTCTTGGTGCAGGCTACGGCCGCCTTGATAAATCTCGATGGTTTTCAGGCAAAGCAAAGCACTCGCCATGGTCATAGTAATGGGAATGAGGCGAAATAAAGGTTTTGCCGGACGACTCGACTGAGTCAAAACAACCGATTTTTTTTGCTGTTTGCGTTTGGTGTGTTTCTTGTTGCTACGTGCCACAATGCTATCCCAAAATATATGTTAGCGACTCGACTTTAGTGAATCAAAAAGTTCTTGCTCTGCTTTAGAACGAATACGGCTGCTTGTTTTGTTTTCGCCGGGCTTGTTAGCCGGGTTATTACGATTTGCCATTTGTTCCAATACCGATTCCAGTGAAGCCGTGCGCGATGCGTTGCTTTGTTCTTTGCGCGGTGGAATTTTATGGCCACTGATAGGTGGTTTGCCGGGTTTGTCACTCTCGGTTCCAAAAGGATTAGCGGGCGATATATTAGCGGCAGGTTTAACAGCCGTTGGTGTAGAAACGCGCTGCGGTGCCACCGGAGGAGATTGCTGGGTTTTTTGCACAGTGCTTGTTGTAGCGGCAGACTTTGGTCTTACATCTGACGGTGCGGTGCTGTCACGCCCGTGCTTGAGTCCGGTTTCTATCTGGTCGGCAGTTTTGTTGCCTCGCTCAATCATAAATGCAAGATCATCGGCAATACCATTGGCAGTATCCAGCTTTTTTTGCAGCGACTCTTCGCTTGTCTTGGTTGCATCTTTTAATTCGCTGACGCTTTTTTGCGCGGCTTCGATCGATTCATCAAACTGGGCAAATAGCTTCGCCATATCGCTTTTGCTGTCTTGCAACACACGAATATTACGGCTGAGCTTTTTACAATAAACTATAACCGCGAGTAACAGCACTGCCACACTAATATTAATGATAAAATCTATTAACAGCATCATGACAACGACTCCTTAGCGCTTTGGCTGACGGGTTTGCTGAGTTTTATGGCCACTCGATCCTCTATACGTCCTAAGCTGCCGGAAGTAAGTTTGACGGAGCCGCATTTAAGGGCGACATCATCATCGGGTTTGCAGTTTAAAATAACCGTACTGCCCACTTTAAAATGCATCACTTCACCTAGCGTCATGCGGGTTTCATGCAATACAGCATTCACATCCACATCGGTATGGCGTACTTCTTTACCAAAATGCGAGTTCCACACGATATCCTGACCAAAGTTTTCGCCGGTGAACATTTGTAGCAATAACTCGCGTATAGGTTCTAAAGTGGCGTGTGGCAAGAGTATATCGATATTGCCGCCGCGATCTTCCATCTCTACGCGCAGGCGCACGAGTAAGGCGGCGTTGGCATTGCGACTAATGGTGGCAAAGCGAGGATTGGTTTCTAAACGGTCGGTTTTAAAGGTAGCAGGACAAATGGGATCGAAGGCGGCAGACAAGTCTGCCAGCACTACATCTACCATGCTTTTCACAATATCTTGTTCGATAGTAGTGTAAGGGCGGCCTTCTATGCGAATGGGGCGCTTGGTACGGCGTCCCCCCAGCAGCAAATCGACAGTTGAGTAAATTTGCGATGAATCAACGGTTACCAAACCATAATTTTCCCATTCTACGGCGCGGAATACAGTGAGTAGTGCGGGAAGGGGAATAGAGTCCAGATAATCGCCAAAGCGTAAGGACGTCATTGATTCGATGCTGACTTCCACGTTATCGGACATAAAGTTACGCAGCGAAGTTGCCATCATGCGCACTAAGCGGTCAAACACCACTTCGAGCATGGGCAATTTTTCGTAAGCCATGAGGGCTTTGTCGAGAATGGCGTGAATACCAGCATTTTTATTGTCGGCATCATCGTCAAAATCGAACCCTAGAAGGCTGTCGATTTCGTCCTGATTTAAGACGCGACGATCACTATCATCGTCTTCTTCTCCCAGCACCTCGTTCCAGTCTTCACCTTCTGCTTCGCTGTCGGATTTATTTTTTTCTTCATCTGCCATGGGCGTAATGCAATATCCGTTAAACTAAAGATTATTTTGGCTAGTTTACACTATTTCTTACTGGAATACCAAGCAATAGCCGTGCCAATGCAGACAAGCGCCGGCTATTGAATAAGAATTTCAGTGAACAGAATTTTATCTACTTGCGCAGCAGGAGATAAAATTCGGTTTGCACGCGCCAGCAGCTCTTCTTGTAAGCGATACATACCCGCAGAGCCTGCCAGATCGCTGGCACGCAAATCACGCAGATAGGTATTAAATTCATTTTGTAGCTCTGGTAGCCGCTGCACCACCACTTCCTGATCTTTTTCAGAGGGCAGCTTGAGGCTGATTCGCATTTTAATGAAGCTGGTCTGGCTGGTGTTACTGCTTAAGTTGATAAGAAATTCCGGCATGGCAAAATAGGTGGCATGCGCAATGATGGGGTTGCCTTCTTCATCAAGGGTTACTTCTGTATCGCTTTCTTCAGTATCAGCGGCTTCTCCGGTTTCTTCTGCTCCGCCCAGAAAAGAGTCTAGCAGCCCGAAATACCATGCGGCGCCTGCACCGCCACCAATCAGCAAAACAGCCAATATGATAATGATGCCCATCTTTTTTCCGCTACGCGAACCGGCTTCGCCTTCACCTTCTGCTTCGCCGTCCACGGCTTCGGCTTCGGTGTCGCCCTGTTCTATATCTTCTGCCATGCGATCTCCTAATGAATGGGATGATACCACGCAAGAACTGCGCTGCACCCTATCAGATGTAATATAAATCCCCCGTGGCTGCAACCCTCCTTAGCATATATAGCGTAAAAAACGCCGACTGCATTTATTGCCCATTTATAAACGTAGGGTGAAGTTGAAATTAGACGGCAATTAAAATTAAATTATATAATACAGTGTATTAATTGTTTTGGCACAGTATATGCATAGTAGTTGGCAGAATTGTTTAACCATGTTTTGCCACTGCATTACATCAAAGGATAAAAAGATGGATAACGGGATTTATATAGCACTGTCGCGCCAAATGGGACTGTTCCGCGAGATGAACGCGACAGCCAATAATATCGCCAATTCTGACACTGCTGGCTACAACGCCGAAAAAATCATGTTTGAGGATTATTTGGTCAAAGGCGGCAGTGGCCCTAAGCATGCCTATGTACATGACGTTGCTTCTTACCGCGACACTTCCGAAGGCCCCATGAAAATGACAGGAAATCCTATGGATATGGCCATTAGCGGCCCTGCGTATTTCATGGTCGATACCCCATTAGGTGTGCGCTACACCCGCGCAGGTAATTTTCAGATTGATCTGGATGGCAATATGGTCACCAAAGAAGGATATACCGTATTAGATGACGGCGGCGCTCCCATAGTGTTTTTGCCCGAGGATGGTGAAGTAAGCATAGGCGAGGCGGGCAATATTTCTGTCAATGGCGAGGCTCGCGGCAATATTGCCATGATGGAATTTGATAACCCGCAAATGCTGGAACGGTTGAATGCCACCATGTTTAAGTCCGATGCACCGGGTCGCCCTGCCACCGAATCACGGATGCTTCATGGCATGATTGAAGGTTCTAATGTGCAACCGGTAATGGAATTAACGCGCATGATGACGGTGACACGCAGTGTTTCCAGCACAGCCAAGCTGATTGAAGCACAATATGAATTACAACGTAAAACGTCCAATACCTGGGCGCGTAACGAATAATCAGAAGAAACAGCCTTAGGGCTAAGAATATTTACATAAGGAGAATTGCTATGCGTTCAATGAATATTGCAGCAACGGGCATGCAAGCCCAGCAGACTCAGGTAGATACTATCTCGCATAACCTTGCGAACATGTCTACCACTGGCTATAAACGCCATCGCACCGAGTTTCAGGATCTGATGTATCAGGATTTACGTCGCGTTGGTACGAACTCATCTGATACCGGAACAATTGTGCCAACAGGGGTGCAGATTGGTTTAGGTGTAAAGGTGGCTGCAGTGTCGCGGGCGCATGAACAAGGCACCATGCAAAACACCAGCAATCCTTTGGATGTGGCGGTGCAAGGGCGAGGATTTTTTCGTATTGAGTTGCCAACCGGCGAATTTGCTTATACCCGCGATGGCCAGTTCCAGCTTAGCCCCGAAGGCGAAATTGTGACGAAAGATGGCTATATCGTAGCGCCAAATATTGTAGTGCCCGACGAGGCGATAAGCATCAGCGTAAGCAAAGAAGGGCAAGTGCAGGCGGTACTGGATGGACAGATTGCACCCGTGGATCTGGGGCAGTTTGACCTTGCAACCTTCATCAACCCCGCTGGTTTAGACGCTATTGGCGATAACATGTATCTGGCCACAGAAGCCTCCGGTGATGAAATTATCGGCCTTGCAGGACAAGAGGGCTTTGGCTCTTTGCTACAAGGGTTTTTGGAATCGTCGAACGTAAATCCAATTTCGGAAGTAACCAATATGATTGTGGCACAGCGTGCCTATGAGATGAATTCCAAGGTGATCAGCGCATCGGATGAGATGCTGCAAAACCTTAACCAAAGTGCATAAGCAGGAAAAAATTGCCGCTTAAGGCAAGATAATGGCCATTAGAGCCACTAACCGCAAGTAAGGCAAAAGCCATGGCGGAACAACAAGACCGTAAAGACTATAGCATCCGAGGAGGATATTATGATTTGGGCTAAACCACAGAAAAAGCGCTTCTTTCAGCGTCCACGCATGGCGATGATGACTATATACACCATTGGGCTGTGTATGTTGTCGCTGGCGGCGTTCGCGCAAACGGCACCGATTGCGGCAGATTATCGTATTACTCTGGCCGAAGCTGAGCAGCAAATCGCACAAGAGCTTATGCGCAGTGGCCACGGAGATGACATACAGGCCAATGTGATAGGTCGCCGCAGTCAGGACTTGGTGCGTCGCAATCATCCGGTGGTGATGGAGGTGGTAGATGTGCAAACGCAAAACAACAACCGTTTTTCAGCCACATTACTATTCACTACTGAAGCAGATTTGAACCGCCCTGCACAAAAACTCGGCAATATTGTCCTGTCTGGCCGTTTTGATGAAATGGTGGATGTGCCAGTAGTGAAGTTTCGCTTGAGTTCGGCAGATATTATTCGTGAGCAGGATATGGAATGGTTGAAATTGCCGCAAAATCGGATTAAGCGCGAAACTATCACCGAGATGGCACAGCTTATTGGTAAATCTCCGGTTCGTGGATTGTCGCCAAACCGCGCTATTGAAAGCGATGAGGTGCAAAGCCCGCCGCTGGTAACGCGCCGTATGCCGGTGCGTATGCGCTATAATACCGAGAATATTTCAATTCAGGCCGTTGGCACCGCCATGCAGGATGGTGCCATGGGCGAGCGCATTAAAGTTCGTAACGACGACAGCGGCGTTGAAGTAGATGCAACGGTGGTAGATCGTGGCCACGTTGAAGTGTTGCCCGCGCTGGCATTTAATAATGGATAAAAAAACATAATAAAAAAACCGATAAGACCGCAGATAGAAAGAGGGATATAATTATGATACAGCAATTACACACCGCCTTTACGCGCATTGGGCTTGGACGCGCATTATTGATAACCGTTCCGATGCTGGGGCTTTCGGCCTGTGCAGATAAGCTGGATCGCTTGTCGCATGTGGGCGAAGAAGCGCCGCTTACTGCATTGTATAACCCGGGCACCCAGCCCGGTTCTAAGCCATTGACATGGCCATTGCCCCGCGAGGAAACACCGCCACTGCATTATGCAAACTCGTTATGGCAGCAAGGATCGAACACATTTTTCCGCGATCAACGTGCCTCGCGGGTGGGGGATATCTTGAAGGTAGTGATGAACCTTAAAGATAAAGGAAAACTCGAAAACAGTACCGACCGTACCCGCACTGGCAACGAAAATTTGGGCGTGGCAGCACTATTTGGGTTAGAAAAAATTATTCCCGGCCAGGGTGGGCCATCAGGCACACTGAGCCTCAACAGCAATTCCACCACGCAGGGTGACGGCCAAATCGAACGTAAAGAAGAAATTCAGACCCAGTTTGCCGCCACTGTTACACAGGTATTGGCCAATGGCAATTTGGTGATTGATGGCAGACAGGAAATTCGTATTAACGATGAAGTGCGCGCCATATCGGTGCAGGGCGTGGTGCGTCCCGAAGATATAGGATCGAGCAACACCATAGATTACAGTCTTATTGCAGAGGCGCGTATATCTTATGGCGGGCGCGGATTTATCAGCGATGCGCAGCGTCCACGCTATGGACAAGAGGTGGTAGATGTAATTTCACCCTTCTAAGCGCCGTACAAGTTTCGAACGGTGTAACCCGCCGTTCGTCCACAGGCCCATCTGGGCGGTCTTGTCACTTGGGGGAGTTGCATTGCAGCTCCCCTCTTTTTGTCGCAATACAGCAGAAATTCACAAAAGCTTCACATTTATGCAAAGGGAATTGTTGTATGTTGGCAATGGAAAATTTCAACTGCCCCTATTGGGCGGTGCTTAGCTTATTATGAAAAGTAGCTTATTATAGAAAAAGGATTGATGTATGTCTGAAGAAACCAACGGAAAGCCTGAGAGTATTGAACAAAACCCTACGGCAGCGGATAATTATAGTTATAAAGATGGACAGCTTCAGGTTGATGGCAAGCCATGCCCAGCGGTTTTAATAACAGATGATAAAAGAGGCACAGTTTTTGTTTTAAGTGCTACAGAGATTGATGGCGAAACGGGAGAAGTCGTAGACGCATCTCTGAGTTCGAAACCCTCATTACACGCAAAGCAAACGGCTGAAGTTGTTCCTTCCAGCGTGCTGCCTGAAGAGGTGCGCAAAAAAGCAAGCGCGATGTGGCAAGAAGCCACTGCAAATGCCTCGGAGCAAGGCGCCCCCCCCATTGCCCCTGAGGTGATTGAAAACTTTGAAAATGGTGAGCGCAGCCTCAAAGCTCCTGACCCTCAACAGCGCCGTATCAATAGTGAGTTTCGTAATATTACACGAAAGTTTGACTATGATGCAGGGCTTACAAAACTTACTGCGGAGGAAACATTTAATGTATTATATGATGCGATTGAGAATGCTACTACACCTGAAGCAAAAGCCGCAGCCGAGAAAAGACTTGTAGAATATACTACGCCTAACGAAGAAGGGGTAACCCAACAACATGAAATTGCTGAAGCGGCGGAACAGTTTGGTAAGCCTATCGGACATTACACCCGTGATGCAGCCGAAGAAAAAATCGCCCCTGACGTTGCTGCTGGCACTCAACAAGAAGATAGCCATATTGCAAGGCTTAAAGCAAAGATAGCGGCAGAAGAGGCAGAAGCCAAAGAGGATAAAGGACCTAGCCGTTAATAATGTATGTAACACAGCAAATCATCTGTAAGCCAATATTGCCAATGATATGTCAGGAAATATTAATGCCCCTATTGGGCGGTGCGTATTTTGAACAAGGATTGATACATGTCGGAAGAAGTAAATGATGCTATATCAGTAGATTCTAAGGTGGCTAATTATAACTACCTCCTACAGTCATGCAAAGAGGAAGGTATTGAATACCCTGGCGTTGTCATCACTGATATGGATAATGATACAACCTATATTCTGGCGGCGAATCAGAAGGATTCAGAAACGGGTGAAATCACAAATGCAGCTTTTTATTGTTTTGAAGAGCGTAGTTATACCTCCCCTGACAGATTGCCATCCGAAGTGCGTGAAGAAGTAAGCGCTTTATGGCAAAAATCCATTGATGAAGCGGTGGGAGACCATGAAATTGCGCCGATTGCTCAGGAAGTTGTTGAAAACTTTGTGGCAGGAAAAGAAAATCTTGAAGCTCCGCCTGCTGCAATTCGTGTGGGTAACAATCTAGTTCGTGGTGTCTTGGATATACCAAATAGCGAAAAGCAAATAGGTAAGGAATTAGACGAGTTAACGTTGCAAGATAAAATGGACAGCCATAAGCGCAGAGTTGATTTATCTCTTGATACTGAAGATCCTTCTGGTGCATTCCAACCACTTGTTTCGGATGAAGAAATTCATTCTTTAATGGAGGCGGGCGCAGAGGCGTATAAAGCAATAGACCCCGTAACCGCACAGCGCGCTGAGGATGCGGCGATTGGCAATGCGGCTAAGGTGTTAAAAAATGTTCAATCCCCTTCAGAGCAGCAAAGTATTGCTGTTGAGACAGAAAAAGGTCAGACATATACCATCCATCAGGCTTCTGATAGATCTGCGATAGAAGTGACTTCGGAGTCAGAACTTGATCGTTATGTAACCAGAGGAAAATTAACCTATAATGGCGATGAAATAAGTGAAAGCCTCGCGCAAGAGCTGCCTTTAGCGGAGCTGGATAAAGTAGCTATTACCGGATTGTCGCTGCATTTTAAGCATAAAGATCAGGCGCTTGATGGTAAGCATTCTTTGATAAATACTCCTAAAGAAGTGCGCGAAGCGGTGGCGAAGCAATATAGCGAGATGATGGAAGAAAAAGGCTTTTCGGTTGTGCCTGAAGTTTTGGAGCGGTTTAAAGAGGGCAAGCGTAACGGGGCGCAGGCTTCCGAGGCAGAAGTTGATGAGCATATAGCGCGTAAATTAGAAGAGCAAATAATGCGCAAAATTATTGTGAGACAAAATAGGCAAAACCCCGATATGCAGGAGAACCCCATAACCGTCTCTGAATTAGGGGAGCAGAGCGAAAATGATGTGTCTAGTCTTTACGGCGATAAAGAGCTTATTTATAAAACAATTGTAGCTGAAGATAGAAAGTCTGAGCCGAATTTTGCAGAGCAAATTGAAGCGCTCCGCAAACAGGCACTACAAGATAATAGTAAGGGTAGAGATAGATAGCTCTACGCCATCAATAACATACACAGGTAATTAAAAGGATACGCAGTGTCAGACACACCTTCGGAAAAATCTAATTCAAGCGAGATGCGTATTCAGGTAGGTGAAGATCAAACCTATGTGTTAACCACCGAGATAGCTACGCAGCTGCCGGGCGCGAGAAATGCGCATATTCCGTTGGTTACGCTTCATGCGGAAGGCGTTGATGCATTGCAAGGCTCATATAAAACAGCGCTGAGAATTGCTGAGCCTTTCGATGAACCGGAGCTGTCAGAGGAGCAACAAAGCAAGATACAAAAACCCGAAATATGCGGGATAGAATTTACTTCGCAAACGCCGCAAAACCCCACCTCTTTGGAGGATGAAACAGCGCTGGTGATTGAAAATACTCCGAAAGAGGTGCGTGACGCTATTGCAAATATATTTGAAAAAAATGCAGAAGATTATCAGATTGCCGATGGTTTGATGCAGAAAGTTCGCACAGGCGAAATGCCGTTGCAGGCGTTTGATTCTGATCTGAGTGATGGGCTGGTGGCTACGCTGACTGTCAATAACCAGCATTATGGGCTGGCGCGGGGTTTTAGGGATGTGGCAGATGATGTTAACCCTGAACTTATTGAAGGTTTGGAAGCGATAGATATAAGAAATACCATTATAGTACGCGATGTTAGCGGAGAAGATTTATATCAATGTTCGGGTATTGTGTGCGATGTTAATGGAAAAGAAGTTATTCAGGCAGAGCTGGTGCCGCCCCATGACTCTCCTAAGTTGGTTACTGATATGACCGTGCAGGAAATAGTGGATGATGTCGCCCTTGAAGAAGCATATGAAATCAGTAAACTCAACCCCATGTTGCGCGATGCCATAGCCACTACATATGAAGAATATATGGCGCAAGACGGTGTGGAAGTGGTGCCGCAGGTACTGCAACGATTCCGCGACGGAGAATCAGATTTGGCGGCAAAACCCAAAGAATTGGCAAAGATTAAACAAGAAGCCGAAAAAAAAGCGCAAGAAGCTGATCCAAACTATTGGCAAGATTTAATGAATGCAGAACTTACAAAACCAAATAGAGATGGACAAGTTGTGGAAGGATATTTGAAGAAGCTGCGCGAAACTCGCGGCGATGATCCACGAGAACGCGGCATATAATTTTAGGCTAAAAGAGGATGATAGTATGGCAGTAGCCGCACCTATAGTACCAAGAGTTAAAGGTAATTTTAGCCATGACGGTCAGGAATGGGTGTCGTTGGAGTTGTCCGATTCCAAAAATGGCGGCGATAAATTTTATCCCGCTATTGTTGAAAAAGATACGAAGCAAGCGTTGTATCTCGATCCGCAAATTGATAGCGCGAGTAATACAGTGACGGGTGCACGGCTAATGCGTAAATCGGCAGAAGGTGAATTTAGTGAAGTGCCGCTGGATACGATAGATGCCCCCTTGCGTGAAATTTTAGCAACATCGCTAGAATCCTCGGCAAAATCAGCGGGTCATAATGTTGAGGCTGAAGTGCCACAGGCGATCAGACAAGGCGTTGACCTGAAAAAAGAACGGGCTATCGACGCGCAGGTAAAAGATGAAACGCGGAACTTTGACCCAGATTTAGTGCTGGCGCAGATGATGCGTAATGAAACAAGTGCCCAAGTACGAGTGGAAACGAATTGCGACGGCGCCCCTCATCCTCATACGCAAGAATTGCTTAGCAGGCGGCAAGAGGCTGTTGCAGCAGCTTTAGATGATTCCCCCTCTCGCATGGCTGAGCGGCTAATAAATGAAGTGGGCACCTTTCTTCGGGATTCAGATTCACCATCAGCAGATGGCTTTGCCGAAGGCGTCAGGCGTTCTCAAGCTCCTTCATCAGAACGTGAGCGTTAGAAATTTATCAAATAAATTAGCACATAAAAAAGAGCCGATCATTACGATGCGGCTCTTTTTATTATAGCTGCAGAAAAAGCAATCAATCGTCGTCGTTATGTTGCTTTTCCATTTTTTCGTGGCGCTCTTGCGCTTCAATGCACATGGTGGCAACCGGACGTGCTTCTAAACGGCGCACACCAATAGGTTCGCCGGTTTCTTCGCAATAACCATATTCGCCTTCGGATATACGGCGCAAGGCTTGATCGATCTTATTGATCAGTTTGAAATAGCGGTTGCGTGTTTTGAGCTCAAGCTCTGCTTCGGTTTCCAGCGATGCACGGTCGGCAATGTCTGGCTCGCGCCAGTTTTCTTCGCGCAGATGTTCCATAGTTTCGCGGGACTCATCGAGTAATTCTTTTTTCCAATCCTGTAGCTTCTGGCGAAAATATTCCAGCTGCTGTTCATTCATGTATTCTTCATCTTCAGAGGGGCGGTAGCCTTCGGGAAGTTTTGTGGCTGCTGCAGTGTTCATAAATACACTCCCACCTATGGTTAATTGTTATGAGTTTTCATGCACGATGAAAAAATGAGCTTCGTTTATACTGGGATGGCATAAAAAAAGCAAGCGTGTTTGCATTATGCGGTTTGGTAATCGTGCTGTGGGTGGGGTAAATAAATGTTATTAGCGGGATTTATTCTGCCGCATTTTAGCGAGCTCTACTGCGGCGCGCAGTTCTATTTCGTCTAGCAATGCACTCAGGCGTGGATCGGTGAATACTTCACGTTTTTTTGCCACGATGCCTTCAAGCTTTAACAAAGTGGCTTCGGGAATCTGACCAAATAGTAAATCGCGGTGCAGCTGCTCTAGCGCCTGAATGGCGGTTTTACCTTGATGTAGTGCCTTTTGACGTTTTACTTCTTCATCGGACACTTCCTGCATAAAAAGAAAGTTGTTAACGCCATGCGCACCACTGCTTTTTTGTGTTTCGGATGCCTCGTCTGCGCCCCCCAGAAAACCTGTGAAATCCACATCGGACGAAGAAGACGAAGACTTCTTTTTCCCTGTCTTTTCTGTGGGTTTGATCGGTGGGGTGTTGTTAATACGCATAAATTTGCATGTTCTTTCCAAAATAGGCCGCTCAGGGCGGCAACACCCTATGAGGTTAATACAAATTACAACGTTATGCAAATGCTCTACCACCTTGGGCGGATGGCAAAATTTACCTAGTGGCATACGAAAAGCCTCATAGCTGACGTAAGTCGATTGCATAAGTTGTTGTAATTAAGTGGTAAATATCTGAATTAGAATTTTGGCACAGTTTTCGCATAGTAAATAGCGAAAAACAATATGGCACATGATGCCAGCAAGACCGACAGACAGCAAAGGATATAACCATGCAAGCAGCAACTGCACAGCAAAACCCAGCGGAATCCGGCCATTTGGCAGGACAGGCTATGGGTGATTCACGGCGTCTGCGGGCAGAGCGTTTATTGGATGAGCGCAGCCAGCATCCCGCTAAAGCTTCGAAACCTCAGGCGGCAGAAAATGCAGCATCGCGTTTAGCAGAGTTGCGCAGCCGCAACAAAAAAACGCCGCTAGCTACGAATGCGAAGAATATTCAGGAAAATAAGCAAGCGGCTGAGGCGGTAGAGCAGGCCGCAATAACAGAAGGTGTTGCTGAGTCGCATAAACATTACATACCCAAGCGCAGTCATGGCCGTACTTTACGCTCGATTGGCGTGTGGATTTGCGGCACCGATCTGGTGCGTTTTGCGCTCTCGGCAATTATAGTCATCATGTTGGGGCAGGTGCTGTCGATCGTCGCTTCCGCGCAGGCAAACGCTGCCACGCGCATTAAAGACATCGTAGCGGTAGAGGGCGTACGTGATAACATGTTGGTAGGCTATGGTCTGGTAGTGGGCTTGGACGGCACCGGCGATAAGCTGCGTAACAGTGCATTTACCGAACAAAGCCTGGTGGCGTTTTTAGAGCGTCTGGGCGTGAACACCCGCGAATCGCAACTAAAAACCAAAAACGTTGCCGCCGTAACCGTTACCGCAACATTGCCGCCATTTTCCCGTCAGGGTAGCCGTATTGATGTGAGCGTAAGTGCCATGGGTGACGCGGCGAGCCTGCAAGGCGGAACATTGCTTGCAACCCCGCTTTATGCCGCAGATGGGCAAGTATATGCTGTGGCACAAGGCGCAGTAGCCGTGGGCGGATTTTCTGCGGGCGGTGAGGCGTCGATGGTCACAAAAGGCGTGCCAACCAGCGCTGCGATTGCCAATGGCGCGATTGTTGAGCGTGAAATTGCATTCGATATTAATTCGCTGCCACAGATTGATTTGGCATTGCGAAACCCCGATGTAACCACTGCAACCCGTATTGCAGCAACCATTAATAATCGTATGGGCAATGGCGTAGCTATTTTACGTGATCCCGCCACTGTGCGCGTGAAAATTCCCAAGCAGTATGAAGGCAATATAACTATGTTGCTGGCACAAATAGAGCAGTTGCCAGTAGAAACCGATCAGATTGCTAAAGTAGTTATTGATGAAGCCACCGGTACTATCGTTATGGGCGAGAATGTGCGTGTTGATACCGTGGCCATCGCACAAGGCAATCTGGTGGTAAAGGTAGAGGAAACGCCGCAGGTTTCGCAGCCGGGTGCATTTGCCCCTCCGGGTGCACAAACGGTGGTAGTGCCACGCACAAATGTAGCAGTGGATGAAGAAGCTTCTAATCAGATGGTGGTATTAAACCGAGGCGCAACCCTAAATGAATTGGTAGCTGGCCTGAATGCTTTAGGTGTTGGCCCCCGCGATCTGATTACGATTCTACAAACGATTAAAGCGGCTGGTGCTTTACAGGCCGACATAGAAACCCGATAGGAACAATGGCAATGGATAACGCACAGTCATTACAAATGAACAATATGCTCCAAAGCGACGCAATTCAGCTGCGTGCAAAATCAATGCAGCTGCGTGGCGCACCAAAAGCAACTGAGGCGCAGATTGCCGCCAAGGCAGAGGAGTTCGAGGCTGTGTTTCTAAGCCAGATGTTATCGCATATGTTCGATGGCATAGAAACCAATGAATTGTTTGGCGGTGGTGCAGGTGAAGACACCTATAAATCTATGTTGGTAGAGCAATATGGCAGCATCATTGCCAAAACCGGCGGTGTAGGAGTTGCCGATCATGTAAAAGCAGAAATGTTGCGACTGCAGGAAATGCAGCCATAAACCTATATAGGAGTAAGAATAATGGAAAACCCAAATCAATCGCAACAAGACGTTGTTAATGTTGCCCCCGCTACGCAAATGCGGATGAGCAAAAGCGAAAACGGCGTTGGTCGTGCACAGATTAAATTGCCAGATATGATTGCGATCACTGCCCGTTTGGCACAAATCCTTGCAGAAGAAGTGGATTGTCTTGATGAAATGCGTATTAGCGATATTGAAGACCTGCAAGAAGAGAAGCGCCGCTTGAGCCGCACATTAGAAATGATGAAGCGCGAAGTGGATCGCCGCCCAGAGCTGCGGGAAACTTTTGATGATGAAGATATAGCCACCTTTACCGAAGTATCGGAAATTTTTAATGAGGTGCTGCAAGAGAACCATCGCAAATTGCTGATTGCGAAAGAAATTAATTTTCGCGTTGTGCAGGCAATTTCGGATGTGGTGAAAGATGAAATGATACGCCATGGCTATAACAAGCGCGGCACTACAGGGGCGTTGCGCGATGGCGCTCCTTCTATCAGCCTGAACGAGACGATATAAGCAGGAATGCAGGAGAAATTCTATGTCACTAACACTTGCACTGAATAATGCCTTAAGCGGAATGAATGTCGCCCAGCGTTCTTTGGGGGTGCTTTCTAATAACGTAGCAAATGCTAATACCGTGGGCTATTCGAGGCAAACAGCGGAGCTTTCGCCGCAAGTTACCGGCTCTCAAGGGGCCGGCGTGCGTATTGATCAGATTGTGCGCAAGATTGATGAATATCTCACCCGCGCCGTACAAGACCAGACCTCTAATGTTGGATCTACACAAGTAATTTCGGATTATATGTCGCGCATACAAGTGATGATGGGTGAGCCAGGAGGCAGTAATAGCTTAGATGAATATGTAGAAAACTTTTTTAATGTATTGCAATCGCTTGCCGAATCTCCGGAGCTTAGCTCTTTTCGTGCGCAGGCGGTGAATGCAGGGGTGATTCTGGCCCGAGAAGTGTCTAATCTGGCGCAGGGGCTTGAAGATTTGCGCTTTCAGGCAGATGTGGATCTTAAGTCAGGGCTGAACACCGTAAATAATGAAATTATGCGATTGTCGGAAATTAACCAATCTATTTACCGTGCGCAATCAATGGGGGATTCTACAGCGAATTTTCTTGACCAACGGGATTTATCCTTAAAGAAAATTGCTGAATTTGTAGACATTAAAGTCAATGAGCTGGATAACGGAGAAGTATATGTTTATACCAGCAAAGGATCGGCTTTGCTTGAGTATCAGCCGTATCAGTTCCAGTATAACGGCGTAAGCTCACTCACAACCTTTACCAGTGACAGCCCGTTGGGTTCGATTACCCTTGATGCGGTGCGCGATGATGGCACATTTATTGGCCGCCCAGAAACGGTGGTTACCTCGGGTGTTAATCACGATATCACCACTACGCTCGTTAGCGGGAAACTGACGGGTTTGCTGGATTTACGCGATAACACCATTCCTAATATGTTGGATCAGCTGGATGAAATTGCCGCAAAATTGCGCGATGAGATGAATGCTATTCATAATACCGGATCGGGTATTCCCGCTGCGGGAATTATGACTGCCGAGCGTCCTTTGGGATATGACGATGCAACCGAATGGACAGGGTCTGCACGTATTGCCATTTTGAACGAAGATGGTACATCACCGGCTTCGCGCTACAGCAATACCGACTTTGGTTTTATGGCGTTGGATTTAGATTTTGATGCCATGCGTAGCCAATATGGCGATTTATTGACAACACAGAACATTATGGATGAGATAAACCAGCATTTTGCACCGCAAAACAAAGCGGTTGTTAATAATATGGATAACCTTGGACTGGCGGCAATTTCCAATACTATACCGGATACGGGAAACACCTTTACCTTTGATGTGGAGATGCAGAATATCTCTGCTACCAACAGCAATCTATGGGTAACGAATCTGGAAGTGCTGGATAGTTTGGGCGCAAGCATTGATAATCAGAATCTTGCCCCTGCGAATACCATAACGCTTAATGCTGCCAATACGTTTGCGACCAGCGCTGGAAGTAATGTTATCACGGTAGCAGCAACCGGCCATGGCTATAGTAATGGCGATGTGATTTTTCTGAACAATGTGGCGGGGCCTGTTGATGGTATACCGGCGGCAGAATTTAATGGTAGGGCATTTAAAGTTACTAACGTGACGGCTAACAGCTTTGATATTGAAGTGACCACCAATGCGGCGCTGGGGCTGAGTACCAGCATGGCGGGTGTAACAAGTCTGGTTAATGATGCCACACAAATTCCGGGTGTTAAAAGTCGCACAGGTGGTGCAGGCTATACGGTGGATTTATCCGGTGCGCCTGCTTCGGTGTTTTATACGGTGCGCGCTTCGGTAATTGTAGAAGATGATCGGGGCAATCTGGTTACTACTACCGTTGATTATCGGGTGGATAATCTGGAAAATAATGTAGTGAACCAACGTTATGCGGCACGCGCTGTAGGTGCGGGAGCAACATTGGAGGTGCCAATTTCTCCACGCCCCATGGTAGTGGCGCAATTGGTGGATGAAGATGGAAATATCGCCTCGGCCAATGAAAAAGGCTATCTGCAACTTGTAGCGCAGAAAGTGCCGGGTGAGCCAGAAAAGAAATATACCATTGCCATTGATGATTTGGACAGTAAGCAAATTGGACGCCCCAATGAATCTCCCATAGTGCAGGGCAGTAATCAGGGTTTTTCACATTATTTTGGAATGAATAACTTTTTCAGCAGCAACGTGCTTTCAGTTGATGGCGACACGGTGGCGGGTTCGGCGCTGGCACTTAAAGTGCGCGATGACATCATAGATAACCCTAACTTGGTGAGCATGGGTACATTATCGCGTACTCCAAGCACCGTGGCCGATGGACAGCCTGTTGACTTTAGTTATGAGCGTACTACCGGTGAAAACTCGGTGGCGCAGCGTCTGGCGAAGCTTGGTATCAATCAGTTGCAGTTTGATGCAGCCGGCGGCTTACCCAGCACCAATAAAAGTTTTAATGGCTATGCTGCAGAAATATTAGGCTTTACCGCTGCCACTGCATCCAGCGCTACGGCTAACGCCTCGGACGAACAAACCCTGCTTTCGGGCTTTGAGGAGCGAGTGAACTCCGTAAGCGGTGTAAATATTGATGAAGAAATGGCCAACACCATCATTTTCCAAAATGCATATTCTGCATCAGCGCAAGTAATTCGCACAGTAAAAGAGCTGTTTGACACGCTGATAGGGGCATTTTAATCACATGAATTTTTATTGATCAGAGGATCTTAATATGGCTATCACACGTGTAAGTACCTATGCAATGCATCAAACCACATTAGGAGATGTAACACGCTTGCAGGCGAATTTGGCAAAATTGCAAAACCAAATTTCCAGCGGCGTAAAGGCAAATGATTTTGAAGGGCTTAACGGTCAGGTCGAAACTTTTGTACAATTTGAAGGTAAAATCAAAAAAACCCAGACGTTTATTGAAAACAACACGGTAACGCTTTCGCGGATGCAAACCACCGATGTGGCATTGGATCAGATTATTTCAATTGCAGACGATTTTCAGGATCTGCTGATTCAGCGCCGTAATCCTGTTTCGGGTGATTCATTGCAGTTTGAAATATCAGCACGGGCAATGCTTGAGGCAACCGCTGCACAGTTAAATACAGCACAAGAGGGGCGCTTTTTATTTGGTGGAACACGAACAAATATTCCACCTGTGACCACCCCCGTACCGGGGAGCAATAGCATTGGTGTGCCAGATGATGGATATTATGTGGGCAATGACACGAATTTATTCGCTCGTGTGCAGGAAACCTTCGAGGTGCAATATAATGTACGTGCGAATGAAGCCGGATTTCAAAAGCTCTTTGCTGCCATGAATATGGGCTTAAGTGCCGATGCCAGTGGCAGTCAGGATCAGCTGGTAGCAGCGACCACGCTGGTGACCGAAGCGCTGGATGAAATAATTTCAGTTCGGGCGCGTGTTCAGCAAAATATTGTAAATGTCGAAGAAATTAATGAACGGCATGAGCAGCTTAACCTATATTGGAAAGGGCTGAACGAAAAAATTATCAAAACAGATTTGCTGTCTGCTTCAACTGAAGTGGCGATGGGCGAGGCAATATTGCAAGCGTCATTCTCATCGTTTTCGCGGTTGAATCAGCTACGGCTTACAGATTTCTTGCGTTAAGGCTAGTGAAATAATTAGCGCAAGAATGCAGCACTTCGCTGCAATCTAAGGTGAGAGCGGCTATAAAAGCTGTATTCACCATAACAATGCCACCGCGCAACTTGCGTTGCAACGTGTGCAAGTGAGGAATGGAGGTGAGTATGTATGCTACAACACAAACGGATGCATCAAAAGTAATGATTGCAAACTCAACCACAGTAGGGCTAGATTCAAATGAAGATGAATCAAAGAGTAATCGCATGACAACACCTGAAGGTACGTCCCAAAAACCCGCTGGGCCGCAAATTGAAAAAATTACAACCCGTTTTGGTGCAATCACGGTAGATACGGCGAAAGCCATGCTGTTTCCCGTAGGATTGCTGGGTATGCCTGATAAACACCACTTTGTGTTAACGGCGTTTCCTAACCCAAAGCTAGGGCAATTTAAGCTGTTGCAGTCGTTGGATGATCATGAGCTATCGTTTATTACTTTACCCATCGAGGTGGATAATGCGATCGTTGATCGTGTTGATATCGACAATGCTTGCAAAGATATGGAAATTGCACCAGAGAATCTTGCAATTGCACTTATTGTTTCTGTGCATCGCGGTATGACCAATGTGCAGCTTTCTGTGAATGCGCGTGCGCCAATTTTTATTGACACCAATAGTCAGGCTGCCGCGCAATATGTGTTCACATCCAGTAAATATAAAGTGCAGCATTTTATAACTGGCGAAAAAGAAAAGGACGCAGCTGCTGAATAAGCGGCGTGGAGCATTATGGTGCATCATCCCTTGCATAGCACCGCATTTGTAGCGCAATTTTCATGTTTGGGTGACAAATGCGAAGATACCTGCTGCAAAAGCTGGAGTATGCAAGTGGATGACGCAACCTATGCGCGTTATGAATCTGAAGCCCCCGAATTAAAAGAAGCCGTTATTCAAGGCGCTGATGGCGGCCATATTATGCGGCGCGACGAAAAAAGCGACTTTTGCGTTAAATTCACCGATGGATTATGTGGCATCCATCGCGATTATGGCAGTGATTTTTTAGGCGACGCCTGCCATTTTTATCCGCGTGTTACCAGAAAAATTGCGGGTGAAGCGGTGATGACCGGCCTTATGAGTTGCCCGGAAATTGCGCGTATTGCACTTCTGGAATCTGACATGCTGACCTTTAATGAAGGTGTGGTAGATCGTTTGCCTGAAACATTGAAAGATTATGCCCCCCAAGGATTAACAGCTGAAGATGCCCGTAGCATTCATGCCGCATTTATTGATGCAGCACTGGATGAAAGTTATTCTGCTGCCCATAATATGGCGCGGGTAGTGTCAGTGGCGCATTCGCTTGAATCATTGGATGTAGCCTCGTGGCCACTTGCGGTGCCATTTTACCTTAAAAGTGCCAGCGAGCGACTTTTTGCACCGGAGCCTAGCGAAGTTGATCCGTTTAACTTGCTACATGCCCTGATGGGCATTGTATCTGCGGCTGGTGTACGCAACCGTGCGCGCCTGCGTGATACGATGGCAGATATGGAAAAGGCGCTGGAAGTGGCGCTGGATTGGGAAAGTTTGGGCATAAGCACCACGGGCGATAGTGTGCAAGCATTTAAAGCGATAGAGGCCGAATGGAATGCGCATTATGCGGCGCAATTTGAGCCTGTTTTGCATCGTTGGATTGCGGTGCAGCTAAGCGTGGCACTCTTTCCTTTTGCGGGGTTTGGAGCAGATGCCAAAGAGCGCGCTATGATTTTGGGTGTGCGCTTTGCTACAGTCCGGCTTGCGCTCATGAGTGCGTGCCACGTAGCTGGAGCAATGATTAACGAAGCGCAGATTATACGGATTGTGCAGAGTCTGGCGCGTGTGCTGGATCATTTGGCAGATCCCGAGCTTTCGCTAAAAATATATCACGAGCCGGGCTGGCTTCGTGAGCCACGGCTGCGCGCTTTAATAGGCGATAATTAACCCGCTTTTTTCAACCAAAATTCATACATACCGCGAAATGCGTTGGGCGTAGCTTGTTCATAGGTATTCCATTCATCCAACGTGCCGGGGAGTGTGCTTTGCGGAAACATTTCCAAAAACGACCGGTTGAGCGCCGCATGGTTTTCTACCTCAAAGCCAAGAAACTCTAACCCCAGTTCATCTATTGCAGCTTTGATTTTAGGGATGGTAAACTGATGCTCCTGTACGTGGAACAGTAGGTCGCGGCAATCGGAAAGGGTGTAAAAATCGAATAATACTGTCACCCATGCATATTCGGCGCTGTCGGGTCGCGCTTTGATATATTGCCGTAATGTGCGTATGCCTTCCGGCGTGGAAGGAATATTATCGGCGGCAATTTTCTCGCGCAATTGTGTTACTACTTTGCGCGCATGCTGGCTGTAGAGGCCAATTTTCATCAGTCCATGGGGTTTGAGCAATTTGGTGATTACTCTCCACCCTGCCATAGGATCCGCCATGTGGTGCAATACGCCAGAACTTGCGATGATGTCAAAAGATTCCGGTTCAAATGCTTCACCAAGACGCAGAATATCCGCCTGTGCAAAGCTTACTTCTGCTTTAGGAGCGAGAGTGTGCTTTTTGCGCTGGGCATAAGCAAGGCTTGCCAAGCTTAAATCTACGGCTGTGATTTTATGGCCTTTAAAAATTTGCGCGTGCTGTAAGGGTTGATGTCCTGTGCCACAACCGGCAATTAATACTTTTGGTGTATTGGGAAGGCGGTTAAAAATTTCGGGATTTAAATAATTGAAACGGTCTTTCATTTGATTTTTAAAATCAATCTCCGAAATATGCTGAATTGCCTTCCATCGTGGGTAAGGATTGTCTTCGTATTGCGCCTGTACTGCCTGTGAAATTTTGTCATCAATAGACGTGAGCTGAGGAATGTTAGGTTTAATTGCCAGCTCTTCAAACGGTTCTGCCACTTGTTGCACCCATACATTATGGCCAAAACCCGTGGTATCTTCGGTAATCAGACTTTCATATTGCGCAATAGATTCTACCCGCTGTAAAGGCATATACGCAGCAAGGAGTAGTAGCTCATGCAAATCACTTTTGCCGGCCTCGGTTTTTGCCAGCAATGCATCGAGAGCGGCGGTTTCTTCGGCACTGATGTCCCATATATATTCATTATGGAAGTTTTGCAGTGCGAGTGCTGCCAGAAAAGCGATGGAAATGTCGCGGGGCAACAGGTGCATTAATATATTTTTGCGCAAATGCACCAGCAAATGCTCAAACTCTATATTCATAATCAACACATAGCACAGCCCCATAATAAATGTTTGATCGTTGACGGCGGCATTTATCTGCTCTGCACTTGGCTGGCGTGTTTTTGTTAGCGCTAATAATGTTTGATATGCGGCGCTATGCTGAAACAGTGAAATCCACACGCCTGACAGTCGATCTGATTCAATATTTTTATGAGGTAGTATCTCGGTAACGCTTTCAAGTACTGGTGTGTTTTCTTGCAAAAAGCTAAGATTCTTTATGGTGTTCGCAAATACATATGCATAGCGAGCATTTTCTGGCTCGCGCTTTAATGCGTTGAGGTAATAGGAAACAGCGCTTTCTATGTCGCCTGTTTCTTCATACACCAGCCCAATAATAAAATAGCCCTTAGCAAACTGTGGTTCGCTATTGATGGCGCGGTTAAACAAATTAAATGCGGCGGCGTAATCGCGACGGCTGCGTGCGGCAAGCCCTAAGTAATAAAGAGCGTCTACGTGATTGGGATCCAGCGATACAATCTCTTTATATAGGGCGAAGGCTTGCGCATTCTTTCCCGATTCGCGTAACGAATTGGCTTTTTTGAGTTTTTTAGAAACAGACATAGGGTGCTTGCAGTATGGTCGTTGAAGGGAATAAAATCATAGCATCAAATTTGCTGTGCTGGCAAAATAAATAGATAGAATGCAAAATGCTAGACTATGTTAATATGAAACGATACTATCTATACTATTACCAACATTAACCATTTATTAAACTTTATGGTGCATGATGGAACAAGATAGACAGAGTGTCTGTCTTTTATTGTAGGGCATGTAGCCCAATTGTTAACTTCCATGTAGGAGATGCTGTTATGGCTCTTAATTCAATTAACACAAATGTTGCTGCTTATTTCGCGCAGCAAAATATCAACAAAGCCAACTCCATGACTTCTTCGTCTATTGGTCGCTTGTCGAGCGGTAATCGCATCGTACGCGCTTCTGATGATGTTGCAGCTATGTCTGTTGGTACTTCACTAAGAACAACTGTTTCTACACTTAAAGTTGGCCTTCTTAACGCATCGCAGGGTACTTCGATGTTGCAGGTTGCTGATGGTGCGCTGGGCAAAATGCAGGACATGCTTCTGCGTCAGAAAGCTTTGGCTACTCAGGCAACTTCAGGTTCGCTGACTTCCGCAGAACGCGGCTTCCTTAACCAAGAATTCCAGCAGCTCTCTCAAGAGATTGATCGTCTGGTAGACAACACCAACTTTAACGGTGTGAATTTGCTTGGTGGCGGATTAGGTACCGAGGCAGAATTGCTTGGCACAAACGCTATCGTGGCTTCCAGCTTCAACACTGCAAACGCAACGAACACGCAGAGTTCTGCTGCTGCTACCTTGGCTATCCAGTCCATTAACCAAACCACTGGTGCAGTAGTAGCTGCAGCGGCGGCTACGAGTATTTCTCTGGTGGACAGTGCTAACGCTGACCTTACCAACGGCGCATTTTTGAATGTGAACAAAGCAGTTGCAGGTACGGTAGATAAATTTGCATTCTCGAATGTAAACTACGGTGCAGGTGCTGCAGGTAATGCTACTTTAACAGTAACCATGAACGGTGTTGACTTTACCGGTACGGTTTCTGGTGGCGCCGCAACCTTGTATGTGGAAAATGGCACTACCCGTCTTGAGTTAGTTATGGCTGCGAACACCAACTTTGCAGATGCTTTGGCTACTTCTGATACCCTGAACAGAATGTATGATGATTTCCAAGATACAATCATGCTTCATACTACCGCTGTTAATGGTGTTAGCTTCAATGATGGTCCTTTGACCGGTATTGAGGGTGCTGCAGGTACTGGTGTTGCAACATTGCGTACTGCTAGTCCAGCCGATGTAGACATTGGTAACTTCAAGTTTGTAACCCGTGCAGGTGCTAACTTGAACACCTATACAGTAGAAGTTAACGGGGAAACCTGGACTGCTGTTGGTGTGACCGATGCCATTGCCGCTACAACCAATATTATCTTTGAAAAAGGTAATGGTGAAGCATTGATGGTTCGCTTTACTGGTATGGATGCCGCATCTAACCTTAACTTAAGCACTAACCCGGGTGACCGTAAGGTGCTTGAAAATGCGATGAATCTTGCATTTTCTAAAGCAGGAAGTGGCGTTGATTTTGCATTAGGTACTGAAAAGTCGGATTCACTTCGTGTGCAACTCGCAGACTCTTCAACCACAGCGTTGTTTGGTGGACAAGAACTGGATATTACCAGTGTTGGCTCTGCACAAACAGCCGGTGAAGCACTTAACATTGCTATCGACAGAGTAACGGCTATCCGTGCTGATGTGGGTGCTTTGATGAGCCGTTTTGATTTCGCTACCGCGAACATCGAAATTGCGATGCAAAACCAGGATGCCGCACGCGGTACACTTCTGGATACCGACGTAGCCGCTGAGTCAAGCGCGTATGCAACAGCTCAGGTACAGCTACAGGCCGGTATTGCCGTACTGGCTCAGGCTAACCAGCTGCCGCAGAACTTGCTGAAGCTGATCGGCTAATAGCTAATTAGGAACGGGTGGGAGGTGCTGCCTCTCACCCAGACCTAAAAAGCCTGATAGGTATGGAGAAGAACAATGGATACGAACATGGTACAATTGGGATTGCCAACCACGGCTAGCTCTGTGCCAGACGCTGTTCTTAATACAGGGGCAGGGAAAGCCGAAGCGCTTCCGCTTAAGAAAATGGAAGTTGCCCAAGCCCAACCTAAGCCAGTTAAAGAACAGGTGGCATTTGATGCCGGCAAATCGGATGAAACACGGTTTGAGAATATGCGACAGGCGTCGCAGCTTTTTAAAGATGTGTTCGCGGTTAGCGATACCAAGTTCTCAATCTATAAAGACTTTAAAGGGCAATTTGTTACCCGCTTTACCAACCTGCGTGATGGGTCGGTGTCATACATTCCGGAACCGGATATGATGCTGTATCTTGAGCAACGGGGCAAAGCACGCAAAGCGCTCCTTAAAATAGACGTTTAACAATTAGATAAAACAGATTCATCAACCCAAGTTATAATAATATTCGATGACTGTTTAAGGTAAAGATCATGGCAACAATTAGTTTAGGAAGTATATATAACCAAGGAGGCAAAACCATTGTAGGTGGTGGTAGCTCCAACTTGGATACTGACAGTCTGATTAACAGCCTGGTTGAAGCCAAACGCCTTCCTGCAGTACGCCTCGAAAGTAACATCGAGAAAAATACTGCAAAGATTGATGCACTTAATGAATTGAGCGGCATCCTGGAGACTTTCCGCGATGCCGCCAATTTTTTACGCAATCCGCCGGGCGTTGGCAATACGACAGAAAACATTTTTAATTATCGCAGTGCAACGGTGTCATCTAATACCGGCAGTGCAAGTAATTACCTTTCTGCTACGGTAGAAACCGGAACAGACCCCAGCAGCTATTCGATGACGGTAGATCAGCTGGCAACGAAACAAACCCGTGTTACCAATACATTCGGCGTGGCAGACCAAGACACGCAGGTAGTAGGAGGCGGTGGGCCTTTTAACGCAGGTACGCTCACCCTTGGCCCCAGCGGTATAACTATTGAACTTACCGATGGCGATACTATCAATCAAATGCTCAGCAAAATAAATGCTGTAAAAGCCGATAGTGGCGTTGAGGTAAACTCGGTGAAAGTGGCCGATGGCAGCTATCGTCTCACATTCAAGGCAACAACCACCGGCACAGATCAGAATTTTGATTTTACTGCCGCAAACCCTGCGTTCTTCAGTGGCGGATTAGGGTTCTTTTCTGAAACAGACGCAGTGAATGCCAATGTTACTATTGATGGTACACAGGTGACGCGTCAAACCAATAATATCAGTGATTTGGTAGATGGCATTACCTTTAGTGCCACGCAGGAAACTCCACCAGGTACGACATTAACGGTTGGCGTAACCGCTGATACGGAGCTTGCAAAAAATGCCGTGCTCAACTTTGTGGACGCTTATAATGAGTTTCGTGTTTTTGCTTCGCGGCAAACTGAAACCAATGATGATGGGGAGCGTGTGAGTGAAGCAGTTATCGGCTCTAACAATTCTCTGCGCTCACTGATTAATTCAGTTGGCTCTGAAATTTCTGCCATTGTAAGTGGGGTTGCTGGCAATAACTCGCTAGATGCGATTGGTATTGAATTAACGGATTTTGCAGGCGATGATGAAACCCCGTTTACCCGTAATATTTTGCAGGTAGATGACGGAAAACTCGATGCCGCATTCGCCTCAGACTTTGAAGCAGTACGTAAGGTATTCGAATTTAATGCAGTGGCTGACAACCCCAATCTTGTAGTGTTTTCTCGCACGAATGGATTAAACACTAATGATATTAGCTATAATATCGACCAAACCAATGGTGTTTATGAAGCTACCGTAGATGGAACGACTTATACACTGGAATCTTCGCCTTTAACCAGTGGCGGCGTATCACTTACTGGGCCGGACGGATCTCCGCTAGCGGGGTTGAATGTATTGTATACCGATACAGATGATGTGACGGTAAATCTAAGTCTGACGCAAGGTGTGGCAGATCGCTTATATAACATTATGAGCGTGTCGCTGAATGATGAAGATGGCATTGTAGCACAGGAAATTGATTCTTTAGACGAGCGTAATGTTCGCCTTGAAGAGGATATCGCCAGAATTGATACCATAGTAGAAAATTATCGTTTTACTCTGCTGGAAAGATTTTCGGCACTTGAAGCGGCAATTTCGTCTGTAAACTCGATTTTACAGCTATTAGATGCTCAGGCGGAGGCGCGTTCAGCATAATAAGAAAACTGCCAAAGTATGGCAGGCTATTAAGGATTGCTTAACCCGAAGTGGTCTATAATGCAAAGTATGCAAGGAGGAATAAATGTATAACACATCGAAAAACATGCACCAGTACAAGGCTTATGCCACGGCAAACATGACCGTTGGAAAAACCCGTCAGGTAGTAATGTTATATGATGGTGCCTTGCGCTTTATTCAGCAATCCATCGAAGCAATTACGCGTGAAGATTATGAAACGCGCTACAATTTGCTGGCAAAAACATCTGAAATTATCAGCGGACTTCAAAATTCACTCGATTTTGAAAATGGCGGCGATATTTCCAAATTATTATATGATTATTATGCTTCATTAGACGCACGCTTATTTACCGTTCACCGCAGCAATGATGTTGCAATGTTAGAAGCGGTATCGAAAGAAATTCGCATGATGCGCAATGTCTGGCATGAAATTGACCAAGAACAGTCCGGAGCAGCAAAAACATCTGCTGAGGCAGATTCCAGCGCTCCAGTAATGCCCACTACCGAAGCATATAGCGGTGTTGGCGTATCGGCATAAATTTGATTCATTAACTTTCCTTTATCTTCACTTGGCCCTCGATTTATCGGGGGCTTTTTTTTAGCCTTTTTTGAGGCGGGCAATAATTGCCCAGTCATGCCTTGGCGACATCTGAAAATTTAATGACGGACTATGCATAACATTAATATATAGCTATTTATCAACGTATTAATATGTTTGGCATGGGGCTTGCATTGTTAATGGTGCCTAAGAGCGCAATAATAAAAACGCAAGTGAACAAGGTATATTATGACCGTTTCGTTGATGAATATGTTAGGAGGCATTGTAGCCCCAGCCGGAGCCAAGCTAGGCGATGGTGCGGGTGGCATGATTCTTGGTAGTGAAGGCGGCGCCGCATTTAACAATGCTATGGCGGCTACCGATACACAAGGCATCTCGATAGAGCAATTACGTTCGTTCTTTGTTACCCATGGCGCTAAAATTCCTGCCGCTTTGAATAACAGCGAAGGGCAGACCGCAACTCAGGTGCTGGCGCAAATGTTCTCGGCGCAAGATGGGAAAAAACTGCCGGGCGATATGGCGTTAGCTTTACAAGAAATTTTACCGCAGGAAATGGTGGCTACCATCAAAACCGCGCTGGATAATTTGCAAGGGACTGCTGCAGCAGAACTGCAAAGTGACAATACCATTAATACAGATTTGCTGGAGCAGCTTCCGCAGCGCGAATTAACGCCCGAAGAGCTTTCGCAACTGGTGCAGGAAACAGGTTTACCGCCAATCGTTATTTTTGCTGCACTTCAAGATACTCCCGCCGCATCTCCTAACCTTGCCTTTGCAATGGTGGAAGATATGGGCGCAGCCGAAGCTGATGCAAATTTGCCTTTGCCACGGGTAACGCCTAATCAGGCAGCGGCATCGTCAGCGCTGGATACTGGCTTGAAAGCGAATGTTGGGCAAGTAGCAGATGCAGCCAGTAAGAATAATGATGCACAGCAACCCGCAGCGCAGGCTAGTGCCGCAGAAAATAAAAATGCTCTCGGCGCGCAACTCACCAGTCAACTGGCAGCAGTGGATTTTTCTGCTATGGAGCAGAATAAGCGTGATGTGATTAAACGCATGGTAGAAGTGCTGCGTGGCAATGCAGAGCAAAGCGAATTTAATTTAAATGGACAAGCAAAGCAGGCGGCTGCAAACGGAAATGAGAAATCTGCAGAAATGCTGGCAAAAGCAACGCCAAATGCCAACGCCAAAGCAAATGTCGCTCAGCCAGCGCCGCAGATGCCAACGTTTGTGGCTACGAATGACGCTACTGCAACCGCTTCGCCTAATGGCCAGCCGCAGCAACAGGCCGCACTAAATGCAGAGGGTGTAATGTTGCAGCAAGCAGCCCGCTCTAATGGTGACAATCCTACGCAGCCAGCGCCGCAAACGGCAAGTCAGGCAACCGATGCGCCGCAACAAAATACGTTTGCCGCCAGCTTAGAGCAAAGCTCGGCACTGAGAGGAGCAGGAACTTCGGACACGATGAACGCACATTTACGTCATCAGCCGCAAGCGCAGCAGCCAGCACCGGCAGATCAGGTGGCAGTTCACATTAGTAAGGCCATTGCAGATGGCAGTTCTAAAATGGAAATTCAGCTAAAACCTCACGAAATGGGTCGGGTAGATGTGCGCATTGAAACCGATAGTGATGGGCGCTCGCAGGTGATTGTTACCGCAGATAAGCGCGACACTCTTGAGATGCTCCAGCGTGATGCACGTGGATTAGAGCGCGCACTGGCCGATGCCGGACTTAAGACCGATAGCAACAGTCTGAGTTTTAATTTGCGTGGCGGTGACGGACAGCAGCACGCACAAAGCGAACGTGACAATAACAGTAACAAGCCCGCTTTCGATATGAATGCAAACTATGCCCAGATTGACGAAAAGCTTGGTGAAAGTGAAATGGCGCTGACCTATGACGCAGGAAGGGCATATCGCCTGAATGTGGATTGGGGTTTAGACATCAGCGTATAAGGAGAAAGACTATGGTAGAAGCAGTTACATCAACCAATCCAGCGGTAACCACTAAGGATTCTGCAGCGGAAAAAGCCCGTACGCAGCTTAGCGGCGATTTTGATACATTTTTGCTGTTGTTAACCACACAGCTAAAAAATCAGGATCCGGCAGATCCTATGGATAGCAGCGAGTTTACTTCGCAGCTGGTGCAGTTTGCTAATGTAGAGCAAGCGATTGCCACCAACGAAAACCTCGAAAAAATGCTGGCAGCGGATCGTAACGATCAGATCAGTACGGCAGCCAATTATATTGGTAAATTTGTAGAAGCTAGTGGAGATTCTTCGCGTCTGAGTAACGGAGTGGCATCATTTTCATACAGCTTGCCAGCAACGGCATTTGAGGCCGAGGTGGTGATTACCGATGATTTGGGGCAAGTGGTATATAAAGGCGCCGCACCCACCGAGAAAGGTAAAAACGATGTGTTATGGGATGGTACCAGTAATATTGACGGCCAAACCAAACCCGATGGTACGTATCATATCAATATTATAGCTAAAGATACGCAGCAAAAAGCCATCGAAGCCACCACATTCACCACTGGCTTTGTTTCAGAGGTAAATCTGGAAGGTGGCGAAATGGTGCTGAAGATTGGCGACATTGAGTTAGCGCTCGACAAAATCAAGGCGGTACGTGACCCCGCAGACTTTGTGAGCTGAGATTAATTATTATTTTTTAGACGATTTTATAGGGATGAACGGGAGGATACTATGAGTTTATATGGAGCACTTTTCGCCGGTGTAGGCGGCCTGAAAGCACAAGGTACCAAAATTGGTATTATTTCGGATAACATAGCAAACGTAAACACTACAGGCTATAAAGCCACTAAAGCGGCATTTGAAACACTGGTAGTAAATTCTACTTCGAATGTTTCTTATGCGCCGGGCGGTGTTGTTGCCAACAGTGTGCAGCTGGTAGATAAGCAGGGCATTTTGACTGCTACCGATGCCCCCACCGACATTGCTATGTCAGGTAACGGATTTTTTGCAGTAAACGCACAGCCCGATGGATCAGGCCAGCCACTTTATACCCGCGCTGGTGCATTTCGTCAGGATGAGTTGGGTAACTTCAGAAATTCTTCGGGGTTCTTTTTACAAGGCTGGCCTCTTGATCGTGAAGGCCGTTTGCCAGGTGCGCCGGGTAACCTGAACACCACATCTTCGGCAAACCTTGATTCTTTGGAAACGGTGAATATCGAAACCCAAAGTGGGGTAGCCAGCGGCACGACTCAAATTGAAATTGGTGCAAATCTGGATGCGGGCGAAGGCATTTATCCGGGTTCGGGTGTAGATATTGCAATGGATATTAATAACCCCGTAAACTATGGAATTTCAGCATCCAGTGTGATTGTGCCGGATACCGCAGCTACGGGTAATGGTATTGTATCAGGTGACGCTATTACGGTGCAAACCGGTGGTGGCTTGACCTATACCTACGAATATGGCGGATTTGATGAGGGTAATGATATTGCCGCAGGTATCGTAAATGCGACCACTGCAACACAATCGTTCTTGTCTTCTGCCGGTGGTTTCAGCGCTGCTGAGTTAAGCTTTAACATTGATAGCGGTGGACAGCTATACACTTTCACGTATGTTGCAAGCTCACCAAACGCAGAAGAACTGGAATTTAATAACCTTACCAATTTAGCTGCCGCCATTAATGAAACCGGCGCATTAAGTGCCCGTGTGGAAAATGGCCGCTTATATATTGCGCCTATTGATGCAAATGACGCGATGACCTTCACTAATACTGCCGCTGCTCCTTATGGTGCGCTTGCTGGTGGCCCATATGCACCAGGCGCGACTCCACCAGATTGGGTAAATGAAATTGGCTTAACCGATACTTTGGTGAGCGCTACCCCACGTTTCGCAAGTTTACAAGGCCTTGCAGATCTGGTGAATGATTCTACAGGTATATCTGCGGTAGTATCTAATCCACTATCCGATGCCAATATTCAGATTTATGTAGATGATCCATTGGATGAAATTGGTTATTACGATGGTACCGACGCAGATGCAACCACGGTAGAAAACACAGGTAGCTTAATTTTGGAATTTGGTTTGGCAACAAATGCTAATTTCAATGGCAATAATACTGCTACGCCTACGGCGCTTTCGGCGAACTCAAACTTTGTGTCACCATTGGCTGCTGCGTATAATGCTGCGGCAGATGGTACCGGCACAAACGGTGAAAATATGGCCTCCGGCGATATTGTGGCAGATTTCAGCCGGAACGTACGGGTATATGATGCTCTGGGAGCCGGCCATGATTTGCGGGTTAGTTTCTTAAAAATTGGTGAAAACAACTGGGCGTTAGAGGTGCATTCGCTCCCTGCTTCGGAAGTAAATACTAATCTGGTAAACGGACAGGTATCTACAGGGGTTATTACCTTTAACGGAGACGGTTCTTTACGCTCGCTGAGTACTGGCTTGACAGAACCTATCGACATTACGTGGAATAATGGCGCACAGGCAAGCAACATTACCTTCGATTGGGGTAGCGCTGGGTTGCCATTTGGAACGCTAAATGCCGCAGCAATTGGCCAAACGGATGGTTTGTCGCAGTTCGATTCGGCCTATAACGTAGCATTTGTAAACCAGAATGGTGCGCCGGTAGGTGAGTTGATTGGAGTTGTAATTAACGATGAAGGCTTCGTAATTGCCAGCTATTCCAATGGTGAAACGCAAAGCTTGTATAAACTTCCGGTAGCAGACTTTACCAACCCTAACGGATTGGCAGGTGTATCGGGTAACGTGTATGCACAAACTCAGGAATCAGGAGAGGTGAACTTACGCGAAGCCGGCAGTAACGGTACGGGTACTATCGTATCGGCATCGTTGGAGTCTTCTAACGTAGAGTTGGCGGATGAGCTTACCGACATGATTGTTGCGCAGCGCGCCTATCAGGCCAGTGCAAAAGTAATTTCTACCAGTGATGAGCTGCTAGAGGAGTTGAACAGACTCTAATACGTGATTCCCACCAGAGATAGCCTCTTTGGTGGGATATACCAAAACTAATGCGGTCTGTTGGCCGCGACAGGTAGGGGTGGACAGTAGACCACATTAGTTTTGGAGTGTGCTTATAAACACGCAGTTTGCCAAGCACACCGACACAAGATTTACCTTGGGTCAATGATGAGCAACTCGGCGGGAAGGAAACTTCCCGCCATTTTTTTATGATTCACCTACGCGAAAGTTGCGTTATACTGATAAAAACACTTAGGATTATATATGACTTGCTTTCAGAAAACTTCTCACAAAAGACCTATGGTTGTATGGCTTTGTATTGCCTCGATGCTGTGTGCCAACGCGGCTCAAGCACAAAGCATGGCGGATAAAACAAAAAATGCGGTGGCAAGCGCGGTAAGTGAGCATGTGGATGGCGATGCAATGGTATATTATGGCACGGGCATTAATCCACAAGCATATCCTTGTGCACGTGCGGGGATTATACATTTATATCAGCAGCGCGAAGAAATCAGTAGTTTGGGAAAATTTCACCCCAAGCGTATTTTTGCATGGGTGCTGGAAACCTCAAGCTATTACATGATGCGCTTTGTGGATTTTTTGAAAGGGCTGTTTAATCGCGGTTCGATAGAGCGCGGTATACAAGGAATTCAATCCATGGCGAAAGGGGGGAATCCGCTTAAGGGTATGGATGGCAAAGTGGAAGGTTGGATGAGTGATTTAAGCCCGAAAGGAGAGTTTGTGTTAAAGCGGAAAATGCATAACACAATACGCAACACCACAAATGAAGACGGTAGTTGTAAGTGATAGCCACAGTGCTTAGACCTAAGGTTTTATTACTTCTTCACCAAGTTTCACGCGTTTTTCCAGCGTTTCGGTTTCCAGTAAAATATCCCTTAGCATGAATTGCGCAAGGTATAGCTTATGCGCCAGAAATTCCTGACTGAATTGTGTTGCGCATTGATTGGCAGGTGCTTTGGCATATAGCGCTTGTTCTGCCATGAGCCAACCTTCCGTTACCAAGCCTAATAAACGTAAATAGGCTACTGCTGAAGCGGTGGCGGGTGCTTCGCCGTTGCTATTAGATGCGGTGTGAGCAACCTGCTTAAGCATGGCCCGAGTTGCATCTTGTAAATGTGTGGCAGAGGCTGCGAGCGTATTACCCATAATTTTTAACATGCCATCGTCACTGCTTCGCATAAGCTGGGCGGTGTCGCTAATAGTTTTTATATAGCGCTCTATTACTTGCCCGTTTTGCATAGGAAGCTTGCGCATGGCTAAATCGAGCGCCTGTATACCATTGGTGCCTTCATATATCATGGCAACGCGAATATCGCGCAATTGCTGCGCAATGCCCGTTTCTTCTATATAACCTAACCCGCCATGGACTTGGATGGCTTCGGAGGCAATATCAAATGCAAGCTGTGTGGTGTGGGCTTTCATCACTGGTGTGAGCAAATCGATGGTTGCTTGCGCTTGCTTAGCCTCATCGGTATTTTTGCTGTTACTGCTGATGTCGATTTGTTGGTTAACGAATATGGAGAGCGCACGTAATGCGTGTGTGTGTGATTCCATCCATGCGAGCATACGCTGCACATCACGGTGCTGGTCGATGGTTACTGCTTTTTTGCTACTGCTGGCTGTGGCGCGTCCTTGAATACGCTCAGTAGCATAGCGCCGCGCTTTTTGGCTGGCGGCTTCGGCAATGCCCAGCCCTTCCATGCCCACAGCAATGCGCGCCGAGTTCATCATAATGAACATAGCTTTCATGCCTTCATTGGGGGCGCCAATCAATGTTGCATAGGCGCCTTCGTTATCGCCAAAAGCCATAACGGCTGTCGGGCTACCATGCATACCCATTTTGTGCTCCAGCGAAACGCAATGCAGGTCGTTTGCTGTCCCAAGGCTGCCATCTTCATTCAGCAGAATTTTTGGTACCATGAATAAGCTCAGCCCTTTTGTACCTTCGGGAGCATCAGGTAGACGAGCAAGCACCATATGTATAATATTTTCTGCTGCGTCATGATCTCCGGCAGAAATAAATATTTTATTTCCTTTTAAGCGGTAGCTTCCATCAGGTTGGGGCAGGGCTTGGGCGCGGTTTGCACCTACATCCGAGCCTGCCTGCGGCTCTGTCATGCACATAGTTCCACACCATTCGCCGCTTACTAATTTTGGCAAAATATGCTGGCGCTGCCACGGTGTACCATGATGCATAAGTAAATGAATGGTACTTTGGGTTAATAATGGAGTAAGCGCAAAAGAAAGATTTGCTCCATGCCAGATTTCCTGTAACGCGGCGCTCACACAGAAGGGCAGACCTTGGCCGCCATATTCTGCCGGAAATGGCGCGGCATTCCAGCCCTGCGCAACAAAATGTTTATAGGCTTGCACAAACCCCTCAGGGAGTTTTACCTCGTCGTTCTCTAAACGACAGCCTTGGCGATCTCCGCTAAAATTCAGCGGTGAAAGTTCGCTTTGTGCGAATCGGGCGGCTTCATCTAATGCTGCATTGATAACATCGTCATTGAACTCATGATAAGCTGAGAATTTCATTAAATGCGGTAGTTTCGCAGTGCAGCTTAGCGCAAAGCGTATGTCTTCAAGGGGGGCAATATAAGCGGCATCTGCCATAGCGAATCCTTATGTACGGCAATCGTGGTTTAGGGGGCAATGCTTAGAATGGCAAACGAAACAATAACATGCACTCGTTTTCTGTATTTGCAACATCATAAATCGCCACATCTGGATCGGTATCGGTGGCGCAATCATTTTTGTTGTTCCACGTAGTAACGGCCACTGGCTCAATGGTCATGATATGTCCTTTGCCCGGCAATCCATCATCGGCCTTATAGTCAAGATTCCATGCTTCTTTTGGAATTAACATACGACCAAATGGCATGTCGTTGCCTGCATTCTCTCCCCCATAATACATTACATGGCGATATTGCGACCCTGAAAAAATATAGCTGGGAATGGCGGCAAGCGATGCCATGTCGAACAATGCCCATGTGGTGTTGCGCAAATCGGATAGCGGGGCGTTTTTTCCGGCTTTGTAACATGCAATGCCGCCGCCGGTGGTGTCGCATTCATTAACGCCGCTAAAGCTTCCTTCTATCAGTCCGGCATTGGCTAAATGCTGCCAGGCGCGGAAATATTCGTGGCGAATTTCATCGCCGCCGCTTGCCATGATAGATTCTGGCACTTGAGCAATACTGTCATCGCCATCGCCATCGCAGGTGGCTTTAGTGGTGCTGGGAGTAGTTAGCAGTGCACAAGCGGTAAAGTCTGCATTTTCGGCGCCCCAGATTTGTGTGGCATTCGCCATATCGCCAGGCAAAGATTTATATTTGGTTTTAAATTGCTCTACGGCATTTACGTATTTTTCTTTGTCACTCAGAATTGTGCCAAGTCTTGCATTGCGCAATAAATTATTACCCACCAATACACCGCCTACCACAATGGCAATAATGACCATAACAATCGAAATTTCGATGAGGGTAAACCCTCGGCTACCAGGAGAGGAAGATGAGGGATTATGCATGTGTGAAATAGGCATATACTCTCCTGAGTTAATATGAATCACCGGTAGGGCCGCGCAGCTCTGTGGGCAGGGTGAACACGAGCGCACAAGCAATTTCTTCGCTGGCAGTGTTATAGGTAACATCTGTCAGATTACTATCCCCAGCCGCAGAAGTGCAGTCTGCTGTTGGTGAGGCGCTGTCTAAAATCACTGTGATTACCCCCTCTGACGCAACGGTGTCATCTGCTTTACTATCAAGGTTACGTGCTTCTGCAGGTGTTAAAATAGGGCCTAGTGTAGGATCGCCATCGACCTCTGCACCAAAAATCAAAACATTGCCATAGCTTTTATTAAATACCGGATTAGCGCTTCCGCCGTCTCCGGTGTAATCTTTGATACGCATCAACGTCCAGCCAGAGCCGCCAAGAGCGCCGGTAGGAATGTTATTGTTCGCTTCGGCATCGTCGCTGCTTGTGCTTCCGGCAACGCCTGTATAAGCGCGGGAAACCAACCCCGCATTATATAGATGTTGCCACGCACGGAACATCTCATGATGCAGGTCGGGCACATCCATATCGCCAATTTTATCGTCGTCATTTCCATTGCATGTGGCTGTGCCAGTGCCACTGGCAAAGCTGTTGCCACTAACGCCGCCATCTGCCACTACCCCTGGCGAGATACAACCCTCTGTTCCGCTCACCTCTCCCCAATATTCGGTAGCGTTGGGTATATCGCCTGGCAATGCGCCATAGCGCTCGGTAAACATAGTCATAGCGGCAGTGTAGGTTTGATAAGATTCTAAGATTTTACTCAGTCGCATGGAATGAATCAAATGCTGACCCGAAACCACCGCGCCAACTAAAATTCCTATAATTACCAATACGATAGAGATTTCCATCAGCGTAAAGCCATGCTGGCGTGATGAAAGGGAGGAGGAAGAAATATTATTAAATTGCTGCATCAAATAACTATACTACCAGTGTTGCTTTGTTGTGCTGTATTTTCAACGCATTGTTTATAGTCTAGTAGTCATTATAGCGGGATACAACAAAAAAAGCGAACGTCAGTTTTCATTTACTATTTATGAAAAAACATTGACTCTGCCTAGCCTCACCACCTAAAAAGAAATGACCACCTCCATTATCTTCCATTATCGGGATTAGGCGCATATGAAGTTTATCATTGGTTTTGTAATGGTTTTGGGGTGTGTGCTTGGCGGCTATGTGCTCCACCACGGAAAGCTTTCCGTATTGTGGCAGCCCACAGAATATCTGATTATTCTTGGCGCCGCATTTGGTTCGTTTATTATTGGAACTCCCGGCTACCAGATTAAAGACACGCTCAAAGGCCTGAAGCTGCTGCTAAAGGGTATGCCTTATGGCAAAAATGAATATACTGAATTGCTGGTAATGCTGAATACCACCTTTAAAACCATGCGTTCTAAAGGCATGCTGGAAATTGAAACGCATATTGAGACTCCCGAAGAAAGCAGTATTTTTCAGCTTTCGCCTTCGTTTATGAAAAACCACCATGCGGTGCATTTTTTATGCGATTATTTGCGTATTATGACCATGGGTATGGAAGATCAATATCAGTTAGACGATATGATGGAGGCCGATATAGAAGGCCATCGCGCCCATGGTGATCATATTGCACATGGCGTGGTGAATCTGGGCGATTCCATGCCTGCGCTGGGCATTGTGGCGGCAGTTCTAGGTATTATTGTAACCATGGGCAGTATTTCGGAGCCACCAGAAATTTTGGGCGCACTTATTGCTGCAGCATTGGTGGGAACATTTTTGGGTATTTTGATTTCGTATGGCTTTGTGGCACCCATGGGGCGCTATATGGGCGAACAATATGCGGCACAGGTGAATTATCTCGCAACGATTAAAGTGGCTATCATGGCACATGTAAAAGGCAATGCACCGGTGGTGTCTATTGAGTTTGCCCGTAACTCTATTGCAGAGCATGATCGCCCCGGCTTCAAAGAAATGGAAGAAGCGCTTGCGGCTACCCCTGCGGCTTAAACCGCTACTCTAGCTTATCAGGATTTAGTAATGGCCGGTAACGACGACCAAACAATCATTATCAAAAAGATTAAAAAAGGCGGCGGCGGCCACCATGGTGGCGCGTGGAAAGTTGCCTATGCAGATTTTGTAACAGCGATGATGGCGTTTTTTTTGCTGCTATGGCTTTTAAATGTGACAGATAAGGTGCAAAAAGAAGGCATTGCCGAGTATTTTACCCCCACAGTGGGTTTGCGCGACAGTTTAGGCATTGGCTTTGAGGGAGGGGAGTCCCCTTCAGAAGATGGTATTAAAAAGGACGATCTCACCCCTGTTGGTATTATTCAAAATTCCAGCACTCCCGGTCAAAGCCCTGATAAGAGAAAAGATGCACCCATAGAAGGTGAAATGGAATCTCAGCTTTTTGAGCAAGCACGCGAAGAAATTAAACGTGCTTTTGAAGACGACCCAAGTCTCAGAGAATTTACCGACCAAATCATAGTTGAACAAACCCCCGAAGGCCTGAAAATTGAAATTCAGGATTCGGATAAAAAGCCTATGTTCCTTAGTGGCAGCACAGCCATGTCGGAATTTGGTAAGGAAGTGCTTGCTAAGCTTTCGGTAATTATCGAAAAAATGCCTAACCATATTTCGGTTACGGGGCATACGGATGCCGAACCGCTAAATGCAAAAAATGGCACCTATACCAATTGGGAGCTTTCGGCAGATCGTGCAAATTCTGCACGGCGGGAATTGGTGCGTACAGGTATGCAAAAAGACCGTGTAGGCAAAGTGCAGGGCTTGGCTGCGCAAGACTTGTTGTTACCAGAAGACCCTACCTCGCAGCGTAACCGGCGCATCACCATTATTTTGCTCAAAGGTTCACATTTTGGGGCTTCTACGTATATACAAAGTCGCCAAGGCTCTATACTCAGTGTGCCAGAGGCGGGTAATGTGATAAATAATTCGTCTGAACTACTGCAAGAGCAGCCTAAGCAAAAGTCTGGTGCCACACCGGCAAACCCTGAAGTTAAAACACCTGCCCCCGCCGCAACTAAGCCTAGCAACACATTTAAACTTGGACAATAATCCCATGGCAAAGCTGCAAAATGCTATTTTAAATGCGTTGTTTCTGGGGCTGCATGAGCTTGCGCCCCTCGATACCCCAAAAGATTCTGTGGTATTTTTGCGTGCTATGTATCACCCTGAATTGAGCGACATGGCCAAATCCACAGCCTTTCAATTAGAACAAAGCTTTGCGCCCTATGCCAACCAATTGCAAGAGCGCGGTTTATCGGTAAGTCCCGAAAAAATCACCCCCTCTCAACCCGTGCAGCGGGTGTTGTTTGCTGCTACCCGCTTTAACGAAGAAAATCTTGCAACATTGGCACGGGCATGGGAAATGCTGGCGCCGGATGGTTGGCTGATAGCCGCACAACATAACGATTTAGGCGCGAAGCGATTAGATGCGGCTATGAAAAAAATAGCTCCGAACCATCATGTGCTAAGCAAATTTCATTGCCGCGCTGTGGCTGTGCAAAAAACGTTGGATACACCACCAGAAGTCACCCAGTGGCTAACAGCCGATGCACCGCAACCGGTTGCAGATACCGGGCTGATTGCGGCGCCGGGTATGTTCAGCTGGCGTAAAATAGATAAGGGATCGCAGCTACTCATTGACACGCTACCTATGAGCCTTGCGGGGCGAGGAGCAGATATTGCCGCTGGATGGGGGTATTTAAGCTGGGCAATTTTGCAACAACGCAACCAAGTACAGAATATTACACTGTATGAAGCAGAAAAACGCGCATTGGATATAGCGCAAGTTAATCTTGCATCTCACAGCGACGCATGCCGTTTTGTTTGGGCAGATGCTACGAGAGCGTTGGATAATCAAGGGCAGCAATACGATTGGGCGGTGATGAATCCCCCCGCCCACGACATGTTGCAAAGCGCCCCCGAAGCTACTGTAGCCATATTCATGAATGCTGCCAAAGCGTTGAAGGCGGGTGGTAAACTATATATTGTAGCGAACCGCCATTTACCTTATGAGCGGGTATTGGATGAAATTTTTGCGTCCCATCTGACAATCAGCGAAACCAATGAGTTTAAGGTTATCGAGGCGGTGCGGTGACAAGCAAACACGGAGATTCTGTCAAACCGCAACGTTTGTCGCGCTGGCTAACCCAGTTGGGCTATGTGGAAACCCGCCGCGAGGCCGAGCTGTTTATAGATGAGTTTCGCGTGGAAATTGATGGTAATCCCGTAAGTCGTGGCGATATAAAATGCATACCCCAGCACGTCACCATCGACAATGAGCCTATGGATCCGGCGCGTTTAGTGCTAATGCTGCACAAGCCCACCGGATATGTATGTAGCCATGAAGACTCGGGTTTGCGGGTATACGATCTGCTTCCAGATCGTTATCGCTTTCGTAACCCCAAGCTTGTGACCGTGGGGCGGTTAGATAAAGATACAACCGGTTTATCGCTTTTTACCGATGACGGAGCGCTCACCCATAAGCTTACCCATCCACGCTATCACGTACCCAAGACCTATGAAGTCACGCTGCGGGATAGCTTAAAAGGCAATGAGGCAGCGTTATTTGCAAAAGGTAAACTAATGCTGGACGGAGAAACTACGCCGCTACAGCCTGCGCAAATGGAAGTGCTGGGTGAAAATCAGGCAAGGCTTATTCTGCATGAAGGGCGTTACCATCAGGTGAAGCGCATGTTTGCAGCTACAGGCAACGAGTTGACTGACTTGCATCGCGCTTCTCAGGGAACGCTGACTCTGGGCGATCTGGCTGAGGGCGAATGGCGTATGCTGGACATTGGCGAAGAAGCCTTGTTGCTACCAGAGTAAAAAATACGTGCAATTTTGCAAATTTTCATGTATATTAGCACCGTATTTTAGCCGCAAGGGCAGCCTTGGCGGCAGTTACGCTTGGAAATGATAGTTGCCTCGTGAGGGCAAGCGAATATCAGGATAACCCTGAAATATTAAACACGTAAAAACAAAAAATAGATATAAGGATGGCTCCTATGGGTGTGGCGCATAAATATGATAATTTGGCTGTATTAGAACCTCAGGTAGAAACCCGCAAACCACAGCTTTATAAAGTGGTGATGATGAACGATGATTACACGCCTATGGAGCTGGTAATCGAGATTATCAAAACGGTTTTCAATAAAACCACCGAGGAAGCAAACCGCCTGACAATGGAAGTGCATAACCGTGGTGCGGCAGTGTGCGGAGTGTATACTCGCGATGTGGCTGAAACCAAATCGGATTTGGCGATTGATATTGCCCGCCGTGAAGAGCATCCATTGCAGTGCCTTATAGAAAAAGAATAACGATCATTTTCTATGTAGTTCTTAAAAAAAGCCTCTCCAGACGTACTGTGAGAGGCTTTTTTTGGGCTAAAATAACGCGATTGCAATAAAAATGATGGAAATACCAGCAAAACTTTGTTTCTCATTAAGGGAAATTTAATATCCCCTATGCGATGATAGCACTATCGAATACTAAATATTCAAGGCGCTTATCAGTACGGGATAGATATTATGATGTTGTCGAAAAATCTGGAATTAACGCTTCACCGCGCATTAGCTTTGGCCAAAGAATACAGCCATGAATATGCCACATTGGAGCATTTGCTGTATTCACTCATAGATGATCCCGATGCGGGTTCTGTTATGCGTGGATGTGGCGTTAACGCCGCCGAGCTGAAAAGTGCGCTTTTAGAATTTGTAGAAAATGCACTAGTGAGGCTGGTTGTGCCCGGTGGGCAGGAAGCAAAGCCAACGGCTGGGTTTCAGCGGGTAGTGCATCGCGCTGCGGTACATGTGCAATCGGCAGGAAAGCTGGAAGTGACAGGTGCCAATGTGTTAGTGGCCATGTTCTCTGAACGCGAAAGTCATGCGCTGTATTTTCTGCAAGAGCAAGGGCTCACACGTTTAGATGTAGTGAACTATATATCGCATGGCGTAGTGAAATATGGCGATTTCATGCGCATTGGCAGTATCCGCGCTGAGATGAATGAAGATGACGATGAAAGCGCCAAAAACAACGCGGCAAAAGCGGGCGCTACTCAAGGCACAGTAAATAAAAAAGATGGCGGACAGGAAGCACTCAAGCAGTATTGCGTAAACCTAAACCGTAAAGCCGAAGAAGGCAAAACCGACATTTTGGTGGGACGTGAAGAAGAAATTGAACGTACCGTACAGGTGTTATGCCGTCGTACCAAAAACAATCCAATTTTTGTTGGCGAGGCAGGCGTGGGCAAAACCGCTATTGTTGAAGGTCTGGCGCAACGTATAGTGCGCAAGGAAGTGCCGGATGTGCTGCGCAAAGCGATTATCTATTCGCTGGATATGGGTGCACTATTGGCGGGAACGCGCTATCGCGGCGATTTTGAAGAACGCATGAAAGCCGTGATTTCCGATGTGGAAAAAATGCCCGGTGCGATATTATTTATTGATGAAATACACACCATCATTGGTGCTGGCTCAACAAGCGGCGGTGCGCTGGATGCGTGCAACCTGCTGAAACCTGCGCTTGGGCGAGGGAATTTCCGCTGTGTAGGATCAACTACTCACAAAGAATATACCAATTATTTTGAAAAAGACCGTGCCTTAGTGCGCCGTTTCCAAAAGATTGATGTGAATGAGCCTTCCATCGAAAATACGTATAAAATTCTTTCTGGTCTTAAGCCATATTATGAAGAACATCATAATGTGCATTATACCCAAACTGCACTGAAGGCTGCGGTGGATCTTTCTGCACGCTATATCTACGATCGCAAATTACCCGATAAAGCGATTGATGTGATAGATGAAGCAGGAGCTGCGCAAATGCTTGTGCCAAAAAACAAACGCAAAAAAACCATTAATGTGCGCGAGATAGAAGAAATTATCGCCAAAATGGCACGTATGCCGGCCAAGAATGTATCGCTGGATGATAAAGAAATTCTGCGTAATCTCGAAAAGAATCTGAAGCTGGTTGTTTTTGGACAAGACAATGCGATTGATGCACTTGCAAGCGCCATTAAAATGTCGCGGGCAGGGCTGCGCGAAGATGAAAAACCCATTGGTTGCTATTTGTTCTCTGGCCCCACAGGCGTGGGAAAAACCGAAGTGGCAAAGCAACTTGCTGATATCATGGAAATGAAACTGCATCGTTTTGATATGTCGGAATACATGGAAAAACACACGGTATCACGGTTGATTGGAGCGCCTCCGGGCTATGTGGGGTTTGATCAGGGCGGTATGCTTACTGATGCCGTAGACCAGCATCCGTATTCGGTGGTGCTGCTGGACGAGATTGAAAAGGCGCATCCGGATGTATTTAATTTGCTGTTGCAGGTAATGGATAACGGTACGTTGACCGATCATAATGGCAAGGTTGTGAATTTCCGCAATTGCGTCATTATTATGACCAGCAATGCAGGAGCGGCTGAAATGAGCCGTCCACCGGTAGGATTCAGCCGCGAAGAACGCTCGGGTGAGGATAAAGAGGCGATCAATCGCCTATTTACCCCAGAATTCCGCAACCGTTTGGATGCCATTATCGGCTTTGAACACCTGACGCCTGCTGTGGTTGCTTATGTGGTGAACAAGTTCATTTATAAGCTTGAGTCACAGCTTTCTGACCGGAATGTCACGATAGAGCTAGACAAAAAATCCCGCAAATGGCTGGCAGATAAAGGCTATGACCGTGCGAATGGCGCCCGCCCGCTGGCGCGCTTGATTGCAGAAAAAATCAAGAAGCCACTAGCAGAAGAAGTGTTATTTGGCAAACTGAGCAAAGGCGGCGTGGTTGAGGTAACGGTGGATAAAGGCGATGAATTAGCATTCGAGTTTCCGCAAGGAAAAATCGCCAGCCGCAAGCCACGTAAACAGCTGACGGATCAATCGAAAAACAATAAAAAAGATAAGCCCGAGGAAGAACTGGCGGACTGAACAATATTAGCGTGAGTGGCCGGGATTGGGATCTTGCTCATTATAAGGCGTAGAACCATTTCCGATTCTTTCCCCCCAACTTGTATCTGTTTTAGCCAGAGCTTTTTCCAATTCTTTAAGCTGTGCTGAAAAACCACCTACTATATTGTCTTCTTGCTCTGTATCACGAGCACGTTTAGGGGCTTGTTCTCCCGTTATAGCTGCTAGGCCATTATCTATATCCTGCTGCGATACTGCGCGTTCGCCTAATATGACTTCGCGTGTATCCTCAGTTAACTCAAAGCCTGGGAGTTCAGTATATTTCTCCATTTTATTGTGTAGCTCTTTACGAACATTATCAGGAAGTTCGCTGATATTTGCTTCGCTGATCTCATCATGTGTAATTTTAGTGAGAGAGAAACCATTTACGGTGCCTTGCTTGTTTTCGATATCCGCTAATTCTACTTTATAAACGGTGTCGGTAGAAAAATCATCCACTTGGAAACTCAGTTCCAGACCATTTTTTTGTGCTGTAGCGGTGGTAGAAACCTGCCATTCAGGACCGGTGCGCGATGTATTTGCTGGTGGAGTATGGTCTTCCTCCTCATTTACTAATGGGGTTGACGGGGGAAGTATGTCTTTATTTTGAACTGGATCCAGTAAATCATCTACGGACAGGTTGCTTGCCCCTATAAAATATTCTTGTGCTTGGTCGCTTAAAGTAGCACCCGCTTGATTGAGCCGCGCTTTAGTAATTTCAAGCAATCCTGTGCGAATTTCATCGGGTAAATCCACATCTAATGGATCCACATCTGTTACAGCAGTAATATGTTCCTGAGTTTCTTGGTCGTTATGTGCCATTGGCTGGGTTAGCAGATCTATTGTATTATATTGTTGTGTTTTCTCGTCAAAACCATCTAGATGCGCCCAATAATATTTATCATTTTTGCTATCGTAGGCGGCGGCGTTAATGCTTAGATAATCGCCGCGAGAAAAAACGGCTTCACCGATTTCCCAGTTTTCTTTAGCGTCAGTTTGTAGATAATCTTCATAGACTTCTAAGTTGCTCGGCACAGCATTAAATTGTTCAGTCATAGCAAATCCTTTAATTTCGTATGTAATTTAGCATATGCAGATGACAATTTTATTACGGGAATAAAAAAAGGCGGCATGTAGCCGCCTTTTTTGTGTTGTTTTAAATGGATCAGGCGGCGCTGGTTTGCTTTTTGGCGTTTTCAATGCCTTCTTCAATCAGTTTGGCTGCTTCTTCGGGGCCAACCCATTTATTTACTTTTACCCATTTATTAGGCTCTAAATCTTTGTAATGCTCAAAAAAGTGGGTGAGGGCACCACATACGATTTCTGGCAGATCTTTATAAGATTTTACGCCTGAATAAAAGGAATGTAGCTTATCTACAGGTACGGCGAGGATTTTTTCATCATGGCCGGATTCATCTTCCATAAGCAGCGCACCAATGGGACGAGAGCGAATTACGGAGCCTGGCACAACCGGCATATGCGTAATTACAATCACATCTACCGGATCGCCATCATCCGACAAGGTGTGAGGAATAAAGCCGTAGTTTTCGGGATACACCATTGAGGTGTGCAAAAAGCGGTCTACAAACAATGCGCCGGAATCTTTATCGATTTCGTATTTAATGGGCAGGCCGCCCTTAGCGATTTCGATAATTACATTAACGTCGTTAGGCGCATCTTTGCCAATGCTGATTTTGCTGATATCCATAACAGAAGCCTTTATTTGGGGTGTAGATTAATGCCCCTGTTGTACGCGAAAAGGCACCAAAATCAACAAAAATATAAGAATTATAAAATTGCCAAAATATTTTCGGGTGGGCGACCAATGGCGGCTTTATCGCCATGAACTACAATTGGACGCTCAATAAGTATGGGGAATTCACACATATATTCAATCAAACCTTCTTCGGTTACGCGGCTGGAGAACAAATTCAGCTCGGCATATTTTGGCTCGTTAGTGCGAATAATCTGTGTGGCGTTCATGCCGAGTTTTTCTAAAATCTGCATAAGTTGCTGTGGCGTGGGTGGGTTTTTTAAATATTCAATGACTTCCGGATCAAAGCCTTTTTCTTTAAGCAACTCAAGCGTCTTGCGAGATTTTGTGCAGCGGGGATTATGATAGATAGTGATAGAAGACATATAATTTCACTTACTTAATGGAGAAAATCAGGGCGCATCCATTTTGCTTTTCGTTCACACTATAGTCAAGCTGGGTAGTGTAGCCTGCACCATTGGGATCGGAGGCTTCAAAGCAATCGGCCACGGTATTGGCATCGGCAGCGTAATCTCCTGCGGCAATAATACTACCGCTGGCAGGGAGGCCATCATCGAATTTATTATCTAACGAATCGGCATCCTGAGGAGGAATGATAGGCTGCATGGCATAATATCCTTCATATTGCGCCCCTAAAACCAATACATTGCCATAGTTAATTTCGGTAAATATCCACACATTATCGGCGGCAATAAAACGACACATGCCTTTGGTAAAACCGCCGCTGGCACTTATGCTGCGGCATGTGCCTGTGGCTTCGGTGCTATGGGGAATGTTAAGGATGCTCCAGCCTGCAGCTTTGTTGTAGTTTGAGCGTGGGATGTTGGTGCCAACCACTGCATCACGATCGCTTGCAGCGCCGGGAACGCCAGTAACTTCGGCACGCAGCAAACCCATATTATGCAAGTGGTTCCATGCATAAAAACCTTCAGCTTCTTCGCCGCTTAATCCTAGGGTTGTAGTGGTGGGAGCAATGAGCTGATTGCCGTTCCCGTTGCAGGTTTCGGTGCCTACGCCAGCATCATCAGGGCAGGTGTCGCCGCTGTTAGTGTCGCCTACTGCGCCCCAGATATACTCGGCATTATTCATGTCGCCGGGTAGTGCGTGAAAGCGCTCTTGAAATGCGGCAATAGCCGTACGGTATTCATTCACTTCGGTGTTAATGGATTTTAACTCCATCGAGCGAATAAGATTTGCCCCTGCGAAAATCCCTCCGGTAAGTAATCCTAAAATTACTAAAACTACGGAAATTTCTAAAAGGGTGAATCCTGAACGTGATGTAGCGTTATGCATAAGAAGCTTCGTTTAAAAGGCGTTGTAAAAAATGGGTGTACACACCGCCTGATCCATATCAGCGTTGACGACATAATCAGCATCTCCACTAACCATTGCAGTAGCGACTGATATTTCATAAAACGCCGTGCCTGGTGTACCTAAAATGCTAGCGTCTGTGCAATTGGGGTTGCCAAATAAATTGACGCGTAAAATACCTTTTAGAGGCTTGCCATCATCTATTTTAATATCTATTCCCAAAGTATCTGCTGCGGAGATGATAGGATTAATACCATCGCTATCCGGTTCCCCACTATACTCTAACGTGCGGCTAGACATGCCGACATAAGACCAATCTGACCCAGAAGAAAAGTAAACTAATTGTCCATACGTGCCAAATAACCAGCGGGCGCTGCCAATTTTACCTTCAGGCACATTTTGACCAACGATTTGTGTTAACCCATCATTCAGGCCGCTATATGTTCCATCTACTAGCCCTGCATTGCTCAAATGCTGCCATGCCAATAATGTTTCGTTGATTGCATCGCCGCTTACATCATATTTTTCATAAACGCCGTTACCATTACCACTACATGTGGCCGACATGGATGTGTCGGCGCCACTGCATGCGGTGGAGATGCCCCAATTATCGGTGGCTGTTGCGTGATCGCCCGGATAGGCGTTGTAACGGGTTGTATAGCTATTAACCATGGCAACGTATTTTTCTTTTTCGTTTACAATGGAACGCAGTTCATAACTATGAAGCAGTGATTGGCCCGCGAAAATGCCACCAGCAACTAAGCCGAGAATTACCAGCACGATAGAAATTTCAACCAGAGTAAAGCCATGTTGAAATTGCGGATTGCGTATGGATGTTGTTGTTGGTTGCATTAGCGGCCTACAATGTTTTTAAATATTATTGTGCAGGTAGGCGTTTCTAATCCTTGCGTATAAGTTGCGGTATCCGTGTCGCTATTGATTGCAGAAACGTTACGTGCGGTCGCACAGCCGCCCAGTTGGGTTACAATATTCCCTTTGCCTGCCATGCCGTCGTCGTATTTTTCGTCAAGGGAACGCATTTCGGCTGGATATAATATGCTAGTGAATACAGCACTATCGCCTAGTGCAGATTGTGAAGGGTTAATGCCTAATACCAATATATGGCCATAACGGGCGTTGAAAAATGCGCTGCTTCCCGAAACGTTGCCTACCGAATCGCCCAGCCAAAATAATCCCCATTTTCCGGTGGGTATATCAGATTGTGGCTCATCATTCACCCCATTGAACTTGCCTTTAATCAGCTCAGCATTGCTTAGATGCTGCCATATGCGATACCGCTCGGCCTCTTGACCCACAGGGCCAATTTTGCCATCAGCATTACCATCACAAGTAGCTTTGCCGGTTTCGGCCACGGCGCAACTTGCCGCAGCACCCCATAATTCGGTGGCGCGGCGAAAATCGCCGGGTTTGGCAGAAAAGCGATCGGTAAATTGTGTGATTGCGGCATCGAAGGTGTTTTTTTCTTCGATCATGTTTTTGATGCGGGTAGAGCGGATTAAGTCGCGCCCTACTAAAACACCACCTGCGATTACGCCAATGATAACCAGCACAATGGAAAGCTCCACCAGTGTGAAGCCTCGTTGTTGTGGCTTAGATGAATAAGGCGTTGTGGCTGTCAATAGTGTATTAACCATTCATATGCTATAGTGTCGTTAATGAACTTTTTAAAACCGAAGATGCAGCAGGGCATTTTTTATTACCTATAACCCTGAATCATTTTCATTTTACAGTAAATTAAATGATAAGCAAACAGTTAAACATGACGGTATTTTGCCAAAGGCTTGTAATGGCTATCTTCTTGTGTTTTATGGCGTGGCCTATGTACGCACAGGAAGGCGAAATGGTCTATGTGAATAGCGGAACAGGATTTTTTGTCAGTAACAGTGGCCATGTGATTACAAACCACCATGTGGTTGAAGGCTGCAAAGAGGTGGTATTACAAGGAGCCGTGCCTCGTAGTATGGGCAAAGTGGTGGCGGTAGATAAAGATTATGATTTGGCGCTGATTAAGGCCAAAGATCGCCCGCGCCGTATTGCTACGATTCGCCATCCTGATGCAAGCAAATTGCGTATGAACGAACCGTTATTGGTAATGGGTTATCCGTTAGACAGTTTTAAAACCGCGCAATATCAAATAGAAGAAGCAAGAATTGTTGGTTTGAAAGGCCCCACAGAAGAACCGCATTGGATACAATTCTCGGATTCCGCGCAGCATGGCAATAGCGGTGGCCCTTTGCTTGATTCAAGTGGAAATGTGGCAGGAGTTGTGGTGGGAAAATCACAACTGGTACAGGAGCGTGGACGTAATGGCCGACCCGAGGTGATTCAACGTTCTGATGTGGCAATAAGCCTGCCTATACTCATGCGGTTTTTAGACCGGCATTACATTGCCTATCGCTTTAACGGATCATATTCATTCCGACTGAGTAAGCAGGTGGAAGATATGGCTAAGGGCTATATTGTCAATGTGCTGTGCTATCAGGGTGAAATGCCGGCGTAGCGTCACTAAAGTTTCACATACAAGCACTTGAGTACGTTAGCCTATGTACTTATACTTGGGCGCATATTAAACACTGGCAGTATTGTATAATGCTGCTGATTTACAGGTGAGATCAATATTTGATGCAGGATAAATTCACAGATAACGCAGCCCTATTAGCGGTTGAGGCTATTGACAACAACGACGTCGAAGCAATTAATCAATTGTTTGAGCAAGGTATGCATCCCGATTTGTTATTGGGCGAGGGGGTTAAGAAAACTCTTGGCGCGACATTGGCCGTGAAATTGGACGATCCCGCCATATTTAATAGCTATGTAGAGCATGGCGCAAATCTGGATCATTATAGCGGTGCGGCGGATACTAATCCGCTGCATGCCAGTGTGTTAAATAACGATATTCGCGGTGTAGATCGTGCGTTGGCTGCCGGAACAAATGTTGCCAAAACCAAAGTTATGCAAGGCTTGGTGAATAATGCCGCGCCTGAGGGAGAGGTGCTATCGCATGTGATTGATGGCGGTGGATGGAAGGCGCTTGATGTAGAAAAAGGTGTGCATAACAAGGTGTCGGATCGTTTAACACAGGCAATTGCTAATAGTGAAGAGGCAGGAAACCACGCACGGGTAGAAAGTTTAAGCAATATTCTCGAGGTGGTAGAATCTTATGAAACTATGCCGCGTATTCAGATAGATGAGCATTTAACAAAAGCGGTATTGTTTGAAAAAGACGATAAAGGACAAACGCCTTTATCGCATCCCGAACCTTGGGCGCGGTGGAAAGAAGTTACTGCGCAATTAGCAGAAAATGGGGAGGCTATGACACATGAAGATTTGCAGCAAGACGTAGGCAACGGTAAAACCGGATTGCAACGCGCTGCAGAATGCTTTGTGCAGCCAGAGGCCGAAATTGCTGATAAAGCAACAAGTTGGGCGAGAAGAACACAGCAAGCTGCACCCACTAGTCGCGGTTCATCACTTGCCTGAAAAGCATATTCATGCTCTAGCCATATAAAATAACTCATCAAAATTATAATTTGCTTCACGAGGTGGCGGCGAACATGTCGCTATCAAACAATATTAGCGCGGCAAAGCTTATGTTGTGTTTTGTCGGTGCAATTTATACGTCGCTTACATTTTCTATGAAACCGTGGTTGCTGCACAATGCAGATGTAAGAACTCAGAAGATAGCTGTGAGGGCGCATGCGCGCAGTCTCTTATTCTGCGACCCTTCCGGCCAGTGCAATATCATGTTGAAATAACATCTATACCGCTTGTGCTGATATTCAGCCAAGCGTTGGGTTTAGAGGTTTATCACGCTGGATTGCAATTCGGCACTATATTCATGGGATTCAAATTATGATGTTATTTCCTTTCGGGCATTTTTATGCACCTGACGATGCATTTTCGCCACTATCCCTATCACCCTCCTTCTGGATGGACCCGAGTGACGAAACTACGATTACGCATAGCGCTAACGCGGTGAGTGCGATTAGCGATAAGAGCGGCAATGCTAACCACCCCTCCGGCATTACGGATGTGGTAACGGGCGGGAGCATTAAAACTAAGAATGCGCTGGTATTTAATGGCACTAGCAGTGTGATTACATTGCCTTCCAGCCTGTATGGCGTTCCGGCAGGAAACAACACCGTGTTTGTGGTGTTTCAGTCCGATTCTGCCTCGGCTACAAGTCGCCGTTTGTTCAGCGGCACTACATCGGGAACGCGTTGGGGGCTGTTGCTGGAATGGCAGAACACAGAGTTTTCTGTGGTGAATGCAAATTCATACAATCCGCTTACCATTACCAATGCGCCCAACACTGATATTCACGTTGCAGGGTTAATGCGCGAGGGAACAACGCTCACCTCGATTATGGATGATGCGGAAACAACAGCGGCAAAAGGTGCGGATGTGACAGCTACCGCGCTTACCATAGGTAACTATCCTATAACGCCTAATGGTTTTTACTCCGGTGCGATTGGCGAGGTGTTGATCTTTCCACGGGCGCTTACAGCGGCTGAGAAATCCGAGGTGGTTACTTACCTGATGCAAAAATGGACATATATCCCGCTTTACGATCTGGCTACCTCAGGCAGCGTTGCGGCTAATGGCGCGATTGTGCCGCTGCTGAATTTCCCTTCAGGAGTGTATGATTCCTCGCAAGATACCACCTTTTTGGCATGGCAGGACACGCCGGACGGAACAAACACCAGCTACAGCATTGTGGAATACGATCACGCAGCCGGAACCTTTGGCACAGTGAACACGCAAAATTCTACATCGCTTTACAGTGTATCAAATTATCATGGCCCACCTTCGCTATGCATAGATTATGAAGGCTATGTGCATGTGTTCAACGGCTCTCATAACAGCGATCAGCGCCACAGCGTTAGCAGTGCGGCTTATGATACCAGCACCATGACGCAGCAGACAGATATTGCCGGAAGCTATACCTATCCACGGCCTATTCCTGTGGGCGAGGATATTTATTTATTCTTGCGCGGCAACTATACGGATTTTGATTTGTATCTTCGCAAAACGGCATCGCTTAGCAGTGGCGCAGCAACATGGGACGCGCATGTAGAAATTGCCACCATGGGTAGCTCTACGCGGTTTTATATGGGCGAAGTGAAAGCGGTTGGAACGGATATTTACATTCCGGCGTTTAAGGCCAATATTGGCGATACGCAGCGCGATAATGTGTATTTAATAATTTACGACACTCTCACAAGCGGCGTGAAGAATATTGGCGGGACACATACCGTTGCCAGCGGTAGCTTGCCTGTTTCTGGCGCGGATATGGACACTTATTTCCGTGTACGCGATATGGGAACAAATGAGGCATCCGGCGAGCCAGCTATGGCCATTATTGATGGCAAACCGCATATCGTTTATTGGGAGGGCGTTAACCCCACCTTCACGCTCTATCACATCTATTGGACAGGCTCTGCATGGTCTACGCCAGAAGCGCTGGACACAGGGGCAGGGCGCTATATTGGCGTAACGCTGGCCACCCATGCCAACGGAGATTTAGAGGTGTTGTATAACGCAGCACCCACCCGTACCTATCGCCGCATACGCTCCGGCGGCACATGGCAGGACATAGAGCTGGTGTTCGATAATATGGCTGATGTGAATAACAAAATCAGCGCGGTATTAAACGGCAAAGACGAGTTGCTGTATATCACCACAGAGCGTTCACTGAGTACTAGCGATGTAGACGGAACGCATAGAATTTTTGCACTGGGAACGGGCGGGTTTTTGGGGTGATGAATGAAACATATCAGCGAGGAAGACGGAACGGTACGCACGATAGAGATTTTTTCAGATGATATAAGCCGCCACGTTAAATACGAGTTTAGTGATTTCGGCTTTCATCCCCACGATAAAAAAGAGGTGATTTTAGACATGGCGTTTTTGCGGGAGATGCGCAGACAGCAAGAAAAAGCCACCAAAGAAAAAGAGAAATATTTTAATGCGATGTGGGCGTTTGGTGTGACCGTGTTGCAAAAAGTTGGTTCAATCGTGGGCGGCGCAGTGGCTGGCTACATTATTGCAAAAGGGAAGTTTTTATGAGGCCGGTAAAGATATTGAGCATCGAGGATGATCAGGTTCAGGCAGATATGCTGGAATATCACTTGTTGCAATTGAATATGTGCAACGAGGTGGTGACAGCCCCAACCTTGGCAGCGGCGCGAGAGGCTTTGGAATCAGATACATTTGACCTGATTATTTCCGACATTCGCTTGCCCGATGGAAACGGCATTGACTTTATCGAGGAAACTCGCGCCAAGCATCCGCATTTGGCGTTTATTGTGCTGAGTGCTTTGAACGATATGGATTATGTGGCAAAGGCCGACAGACTGGGCGTGGTGCTGTATGTGCGCAAGCCCATTACCGTGGCATTGGTTGCTGAAATTGCCAAGGAGTTTGAAAAAATCAACTTTGGCCTGATGACCAGCGAGGCGGCGCTATGAGCAAGGCAAAAGCAGCCGTAGCGGCGGCTTCACTGGCAGCAATCTTAGGCGGCGTGACCATGTATGGCGATGGTTACGATTTTATCAAACATTATGAAGGCGTGAAGTTGAAGCCTTATGTGGATGTGGCGGGGGTAAAAACCATTTGTGCCGGCCATACCGGATATGGCGTGAACAGGCAGGTTGCTACGCAGGAGTTATGCAACGAATTGATGCACGTGGATTTGGCCAATGCCCATGCGGCTATTGAGCGGCATGTAACCGTGGCACTACCACAAAGCCGAGGCATGGCGCTGTTGAGCTTTGTGTTTAATTTGGGCGAGACGCAATTTAGAAAATCTACCCTGCTTAAAAAGCTGAACGCTGGCAATACCCGCGCCGCTTGCGATGAGCTGATGCGCTGGATTTATGCAGGGGGCAAAGTGCGCCACGGGTTGGTGTTGCGCCGTGCTGATGAGAGGGCGCTATGTTTAATCAACTCGTAACCATTGCTGCTGTGGCATTTATATTGGGCGGTGCGGCGGCAGGGCTGGCACAAGGCTGGCGATACGGTGCGAAAATCAGTGCCATGGAACGCCATCAAGCCATGGCAATGGCCTCTGCCCATAACAGAGCCGTCGAAACAAGCCAGCGTGTTGCCGCGCTTGATGAAAAATATCATACAGAGCTGGAGAAAGCCCATGAAGAAAACCGCGATCTTATGCGCGATGTTGAGTCTGGCCGTAAGCGCTTGCACGTCAAAGCCCGTTGCCCCGCAATGCCCCAAGCTACCACCCGTTCCGGCGTGGGTGATGCAACCAGCCCCCAACTTGATGCAGCCGCTAAACAGGATTATTACACCCTCCGAGAGGGAATCCGGCAAGTAACCACACAGCTAGGCGCGTGTCAGGAAATTCTAAAGCAGGAGCGGGGATGATGGAGCAGTGGCATTATCCGCTATTGGCAGCGATTATGCTAGGGCTGCTGGCTTTTTTGGTGTGAAGTGGTGGCTCGAGAGGGATTTGAACCCCCGACCAAGGGATTATGATTCCCCTGCTCTACCACTGAGCTACCGAGCCACGCTAGCAACAGGCTAAGCTAAATATCAAACAACGGGCAGTTTGTCACGTATTATTTAATGTGCTGTCGTAGCTTGGCTATCAGCTGGGTGGCAGCGGTAGAATCATAGGCATTGCTTTGCGCGCCCCAAACGGGATGCGGCCATGCTATATCGTGCGAAAAGCGCGCTATAACGTGAATATGCAATTGTGAGACCATGTTGCCTATTGCCCCAATGTTCATTTTTTCTGCGCCGGTAATTTGCTGCAAAACAGTGCTAATTTTGCATATCTCAAGCATAAGCTGTTGCTGATCTGAGGTTGAAAGATCGGTAAACTCTCGCAGATTGTCTTGGCGGGGAATAAGCAAAGCCCATGGAAAATTTTTATTATTTATTAGCCGTATCTGACATAAATTCAGATTGCCAATGTAAAGGCTATCCGCTTCCAGCCGAGGATGGAGAGTAAAATCAGACATGCTTAAGCCTTGTGCTACCGCGGGGGGTGGTGTAAAATAATGGCTCTTTAAGTGGAGGTATCATGGTACGTATTGCAATGATTGGTTCTATGGTTTTGCTGTTGAGTGCTTGTGGCATGAAAGGCAGCTGTAGCTATTATAATAATTGCGGTTGTACTGATTGGTATAACACCTGTTCGCTGCATTAACTTTCAAAAACGCGTTTGAAAATCGTATCTACATGCTTTGTGTGATAGTTAAGGTCAAACAGGGCCTCAAGCTTATCACGTGGCAGTGCAGCGGTTACTTCGCCATCGGCATTTAGCTCGGTTAAGAAATCCTTTCCCTGTTCCCATACTTTCATGGCGTTGCGTTGCACCAGACGATAGGCATCTTCGCGGCTTACGCCGGCTTGAGTAAGCGCCAGCAATACGCGCTGTGAAAACACTAATCCGCCCAGTTTGTTCATGTTTTCTTCCATGCGTTCTGGATACACTATGAGTTTATCCAGCATAACAGTGAGGCGTGCGAGAGCAAAATCGAGAGTAACGGTGGCATCGGGGCCAATCATCCGTTCTACTGATGAATGCGATATATCGCGCTCGTGCCACAATGCCACATTTTCCAAGGCGGGGGTAACATAACCACGCACCAACCGCGCTAAGCCGGTGAGGTTTTCGCTTAGCACCGGATTGCGCTTGTGCGGCATGGCGCTACTACCTTTTTGCCCAGCTGAGAAATATTCTTCAGCTTCTAGTACCTCTGTGCGTTGCAGGTGGCGTATCTCGACTGCAATATTTTCTACCGAAGAGGCAATTACCCCCAAAGTTGCAAAAAACTGGGCATGACGATCACGGGGAATCACCTGAGTAGAAACTGGCTCTATGGCAAGATCGAGTTGCTTGGCGACATATTCTTCTACAAACGGATCGATATTAGCAAATGTGCCTACGGCGCCCGAAATGGCACAGGTGGCTATTTCATCACGAGCCGCTTTCAGGCGAATGCGGTTACGGTGCATTTCTGCATAGAAACGTGCAAATTTCAGCCCCATTGTCACCGGCTCTGCATGGATACCATGGCTGCGGCCAACGCATACCATGTCTTTGGTTTCTAGTGCGCGGCGTTTTAAGACATCGAGTAAAATATCGAGATCTTCCAGCAACAGATCTGCTGCTTGTTTGAGTTGTACCGAAAGGGTGGTGTCCAGCACATCGGAGCTGGTCATGCCCTGATGCACAAACCGCGCTTCGTCGCCCACATATTCTGCCAAGTTGGTGAGAAATGCGATGACATCGTGTTTGGTAACCGCTTCAATCTCATCAATACGCGCAATATCAAATTTTCCACGCTCCCATACTGCTTGTGCGGCAGCCTCAGGAATAACGCCCAATTTGGCTTGGGCATCGCAAGCATGGGCTTCAATTTCAAACCAAATGCGAAACTTGTTTTCGGCTTCCCAGATAGTGGTCATTTGCGGGCGAGAATAGCGGGGTATCATACAGACTTCCTTATGCGTTAGGTTGCATCGGCGAGGACAGGGATAAGCGTATGCCCCTTTATTTAACGGATGCAGAGCGCCGACTCAAGCGCTATGTGCCATTAGCTTTCAAACAAGGATTGTTCGGCAAGGCGTCTGCGGGTTAATCCGCGTAATGTGGTGGTGCCTACTTTGTTCCAGCGCGGGAACTCACTGGCTGCGCGATCGCCTTTGCCCATATTGAGCAATGTCAGCATGGTGCTGTTGCGGAAGTTACCCGGGCCAATGTTATATCCCCGCGAACCCAATGCCGAAAACTGGTTGTGGTTGAGTTTTACATGTACATAACGTTTTACATATGCCTCGGCTACACGCACATCTTCGCGCAATAAGGCATGGGCTTCTTCTTCGGTAATAGCGGTAAAATATTCGCCGGGTTTAATGAGATGGCCATAGCCTATGGTGAGTTTGCCACCAGCGTCTTCATAAGGCTCTAACCGCAAGCCTTCGAAAGATTTAATTAACTCCAACCCTGCGCTATTGATTTCGCGTTTTGCAATGGGACTGTTGAGCGGAAAGGCTACGGTTTCGGACGTAGCTGAGGGCAGGGCATATTTAAGCATTTCGCGATAAGATGCGCTGGAGTAATATTTTGCATAAAACTCAGCATAATAATCGGCATAATAATCTGCCAGATAGGGCGATTGGGTTTTGATGTATTCTTCATGAAAATGCGCGTAATAATTGGAGTATACATCGCGATAATGCATCCAGTTACGAATATTGCCATAAGAAAACATGCCAATAATAAGCAATATTACAACGGCGAACTTTCCCCATTTTAGTAAGGGGGGCAAGCGCCACCATGTGCGTAATGTCCAACGGGCTAATATCCATAGCCGGTGCAAGGTATAGCGCAGGCTTTTCCACGTTAGTCGCAAAAATGGAATAGCCATGCGGCGGCATTGCACGATTTTGGGGTGCGATAAAAAGCGTTTTATGGCCATAGGATCAGTATATCATAATTGGTGCATTAATAGGCTACCGCTACCGGATCGAGGCTACGCCATAAATACCAAGTAGCAACGCTACGCCAAGGGCGCCATAGCTCTCCATGGTTACGCAGAATTTTTAGGGGTTGTTTTTCGCCAGCAAAATAGTGTTTCCAAACTGCTTTTTGTAGGCCAATGTCATCCACAGGGAACACATCGGGGCGTAACAAATGAAATATCAGAAACATTTCTGCCGTCCAGCGGCCTATGCCGCGTATAGAGGTGAGGCTGGAAATTAATTCATCATCGCTCATGTGCGACCAATTTTTTATGGTGTATTGTTGATCGTTGAAATAGCGCGACAGATCGTGCAAATACAGGGCTTTTTGGCGCGATAAACCAAAACCACGCAACTCTTCTTCGGTTTTACTTAAAATTTGTTCTGGTGTGATGTGCGAATCTAATCCCGCTTCAAGCCGAAACCATACGGCATCGGCGGCCTTTACAGAGATTTGCTGCCCTACAATAGCGCGGGCGAGAGTGAGGAAGGCATTGCCTTTTCCAACCAGCGTTTCTCCCTCATAGCTTGCGATAATGCTCGCCATTATAGGATCAGCAGCTGATAATTCGACAATGCTTTGTTGCCAGAATGCTGGAATATTGAGTTGGGACATGCAAATGCCTATCTTAACATAAAACTACCACAAGAATTCTTGCAGAAATTTGGGGTTTGGTTAAAGTGGCGTCATTATTATGGCAAAACCGCACAGCTACAAGGAATAAAGCCCATGTCTTCTCAAAATATACGT